>JANOFA010000627.1:0-7497 GCA_031413355.1 Gemmatimonadota bacterium
GGCCACCTCGCGGGCGATCTGCACCGCTTCGTTCACCGGGAGCTGATGCTCCCGCTTGATCCGGTCGCGGAGATTTTCCCCCTCCACGTAGGGCATGACGTAGAACACCGTGCCGGCGGCCTCCCCGGAATCGAACAACGAGAGGATATGCGGGTGCTGCAGGTTGGCGGTGGTCTTGATCTCGGCGAGGAAGCGCTCGGCCCCGATCACGGCGGCCAGTTCGGGGCGGAGGACCTTCACGGCCACGCGGCGATCGTGCCGGATGTCCTCGGCCAGG
Source organism: Gemmatimonadota bacterium (assembly GCA_031413355.1). Classification (GTDB taxonomy): domain Bacteria; phylum Gemmatimonadota; class Gemmatimonadetes; order Gemmatimonadales; family GWC2-71-9; genus JADJOM01. The sequence goes on from JANOFA010000627.1 coordinate 278, forward strand.
TAGACGGTGGCCATGCCGCCCTGACCCAACTCGCGTTCCAGTCGGTAGCGGTCGGCGAGCGATTCGGTGAGCTTGGGAGGTGGTAGCATCGGGTCAAGATGAGGCCCGAGGGGGCTGGGCGGTAGGGGCGGCGTCACTCCACCCGCACCGCCTCCAGCGCAATGGTGATCTCCACCTCGTTGCCGATGAGTGTATTGGCGCCGACGATGCTATTCCACTGCATCCCATAGTCGCGCCGGTCGATCGTAGTCGTCGCGTCGAACCCGATGCGCTCGCGACCGTCACTGTCCTTCGCGATCCCGCGGTACTGCCCGGTGAAACTCGCCGGGTGCGAGTGCCCCTTGATGGTCAGCAGACCCATGATTTCGGTGGTGGTGTCGCTCCGGGCCAGGCTGGAGCCGCGGAAGCTCAGCTCCGGAAAGCTGTCCACCGCGAAGAACCGCTCGGTGCGCAGGTCGGCGTCGCGGACCGGGTTCCCGGTGTTGAGGCTGGCGGTCTGGACCGTCACGTCCACCCGCCCGCTGCGCACCCCCCGGTTGTCCGTGGTGATGACGGCGTACCAGTTGGTGAAGGTTCCTCGCACCCGGCCCACCAGGTGGCGGACCCGGAAATCAACCTGCGAATGGACGATATCCACGATCCAGCGGCCGGCCTTCGGAGTCCCGGACTCCTGGGCCGCCATGCTCCCTGAGAGGCCAGTCAGCAGTAGGCCGACCAGCACCAGCATCCGACGGTTCATGGCGCGCTCCATTGTTGGATTCCCTATGCAAGGATACGCCGCGAAAGTGAAGGAGACGTGAGGTTTGGCGGAATGAGGGGTTGCGCCAAGATTGCGCAAGGCGCACACTCTCCCCCGGCAGCTCCATCCACCCCATTATCGTTCCCCCTCCACACGCGGAGTCTCGCCCTTGGCTGCATCGCACGACCCTAAGGCCACCATCAAGGCCGCCTTGGCGGACCGGTACGAGCTGCTCGACGAGATCGGCCGGGGTGGAATGGCCACCGTGTATCTCGCCCGCGACCTGCGCCACGACTCGCGGGTCGCCATCAAGGTCCTGCGCCCCGAACTGACGCTCGCGATGGGTGGCGAGCGTTTTCTCCGCGAAATACACATCAGCGCCAGTTTGCAGCATCCCAACATCCTCCCGGTACTCGACTCGGGCGAGGCCGCCGGCACGTCCTACTTCGTCATGCCGTTCGTCGAAGGGGAATCACTGCAGCAGCGGCTCCAGCGGGAGACCCGGCTGCCGGTGGACGAGGCGGTACGCCTGACCGCCGAGGTGGCGGACGGTCTCGCGCACGCTCACTCAGCCGGCTTCATTCATCGCGATATCAAGCCCGGCAACATTCTGCTGTCCCATGGACACGCGGTGCTCGCCGACTTCGGTGTCGCCCGCGCGCTGGACGCATCCGGGGCGGATCGCCTCACCGAGACCGGGCTGTCGGTGGGAACCGTGGCGTACATGAGCCCCGAGCAGGCCGGTGCGGGCCGCCTCGATGGCCGCAGCGACATCTACTCGCTGGGCTGCGTGCTCTACGAGATGCTGGCCGGCACACCGCCCTTCACCGGCCCGAGCGCCCAGGCCATCATGGCCCGGAATGCCATCGATCCGGTACCGAGCATTCGCACCGTGCGGCAGGGCGTGCCCCAGGCACTCGAGGCTGCGATCAACCGGGCACTCGCCAAGGTGCCGGAAGATCGTTTCGCCACCGCGGCGGAGTTCCGCGATGAAGTCATCCGGGCTGCCGCGATGCCGATCATCACCGGCGCCGCGCTCCCGGCAACGCCACCCTGGTGGCGTCAGCGCCGGGCGCTGCTTGCGGCGGCGATTGTCGGGCTCGGCGCGATCATCGCTGTGTGGCGGAAGACGGCGGTCCATCCGCCGCTCGATGCCAATCGGGTGATGGTCTACCCGTTCGTCCTCCCCAGCGACTGGCCCGGCGCCCGCACCTCGGGCGAAGACATCGCCACCGTCATCGGGAGCGCGATGGACGGCGCCGGATCGCTCCGCTGGGTGGATGGCTGGCAACTGCTCCAGCCGGCGCAGCGGGAGAACATCCGCCTGCTGGCGGTACAGGAGGCGATGAAGATCGCCCGCAGCCAGCGCTGCGCCTACGCGGTCACCGGACGGCTGGTGGCGCGGGGGGATTCCGCGGACGTCTTCCTCGAACTCTACGACGTGCGCGGCGACTCCGTCATCGCACGCACACCGGGGCAGTCCGCGATCATCAGCGAGAGCTGGCGCGGGGGCATGCGTGCGGTCACCGCTATCCTCCCCCGGCTCATCCCGACGGCGGTGCCGGATGTCGAGGCCGAATGGAAGGCGCGGCCGCCGCAGGCGGTGGCGCATTTTCTCCTCGGTGAGGCCGCATTCCGGCGGGTGCAATTGGCCGACGCCCTGGCGGAGTTCCGCAAGGCGATCGTTGAGGATTCGACCTTCGGGATCGCGGCAGTGCGTGGGGCGCAGGCCGCCGCCTGGAACCACGCGCCACGCCAGGCGGCGTCGCTGATTCGCGTCGCGACGGGTCAGGAGCTGTCACCGCGCTACCGGCTCTTTGCTCGTGGCGTCCAATCCTACCTCGATGGTCGCGCCGACTCGGCAGTTGCGCAGTTGCGCGCCACGCTGGAGCTGGACCCCTCCATGGTGGTGGCCTGGATGCAGCTGGGCGAGGTGTACATGCACCTCCTCCCGGTTGAGGGGAACACCGATTCCCTCGCCGGGGCGGCCTTCGGACGGGCCCGCGCGCTCGACTCGACCGCCACCACGGTGCGGTTCCATCAGGTGGAGATTCTCGCCCGTCGCGGCGATCAGGCCGGATCCGCCACACTGGCTCGGCAATTCGCGAAGCTGGCGGCCGACACACTGCTCGCCCGCCAGGTCGAACTGGTGTCGGCCTGCAGGCCGTCCGGGTTCACCGACGTGGACCTGCGTGCGATCGCGATCAGTAGCCCCCTCCCGCTGGCCCTCGCGGCGAAATCGCTGGGCGCGTCACCCGTCACCGCCCCCTGCGCCATGGCGGGCTACGCGATGCTGCTGCAGGAAGACACCGCCCGGACCGACGCGGCGGAGGGCCGCCGGTTCTTCGCGTTGCTCGGGCTGGTCAACGCGCTGCTGGGCCGGGGACGCACCCGTGAGGCCGCGACGGCCGTTGAACAGTTCCGGCAGCGCTGGGGATCCGGCGCGTCGCTCTACCTGCTGGCGGCACCGGTAGAGCCGGCCTTCGCCGATCGGGCCCGCGCTCTCGCCCGGCAGGATTCCGCTGACTACGGGCCGACCTACGCCCGTGTCCCCTATCCGGTGCGGCTGTGGGAACTGGGTAGCTGGGCGGCGCACGAGGGAAAGGCGCCCCTCGCGCGCGCAGTCGCTCGCGACCTCGCCACGCGGGCCGTGCGCGGTACACGCGTCGACACCCTGCTGGCCGCATCCATGGCGGCACAGGCGACGCAGGCGGAGGGCGACTCCCTGCTGGCGCTCCAGCTGCTTGAACGGTTGATTGCAATGGCCGCGCCCGCCGAGGAGTTGACCTGGAACGAGGCCGCCTCGCTCGGGCTCGATCGGCTGCTGCTGGGGCGACTGCTGATCTGGCATAAGGAGTACGCCCGCGCGCTTGGCGTCCTGACCGTGCACGACTCGGCGCTGCCTGCAGTCTACCCGCTCTATCTGCGGTCCAGCCTCCTGCTCCGAATTGAGGCAGCCACGGCGCTTAACGAAACTTCGCTGGCGACGTTGCTGCGGGCTCGGGTGGCGGCGCTGTCCAGCGGCTCATGAGGTGTCCCCGAAGGCCTGATTCAACACGCGTACTCGGAGGGAACCGATGACGGATAGCTCCATGAAGGACGACGCACCAGGCGGGCGCGAAGGCGCACCACCACCTCCGCCACCCGGTGGAGGCCGCGAAGGTGCACCGCCGCCTCCCCCGCCTGGCAAGGGCCGCGAGGGCGCGCCGCCACCTCCGCCACCCGGTGGAGGCCGCGAGGGCGCACCACCACCTCCGCCACCCGGTGGTGGCCGCGAGGGCGCGCCGCCTCCTCCCCCGCCGGGAAAGGGCCGTGAAGGAGCACCACCGCCACCACCGCCCGGCAAGGGCCGTGACGGCGCACCGCCGCCCCCGCCGCCCAAGCCGGCCAAGCCGGCCAAGTAGTTGAACTGTCGCAGCCCGTGCCGCGCCAGATGATCGTCTGGTGCGGACCGGGTATGCGCTCACCGACCGCTCCTCTCCCTCGAGATTCCCCCCATGTCCGACCTCGCTGCAGGCACCGCACGCCGGGCGCTGCTGATTGGCATTGATGCCTATCCGAAAATCCGGCAGTTGTCGGGCTGCGTCAACGACGTGCGCCTCATGCGCGCGATCCTGCAGGACAACTTCGGCTTCGTCCCTGACTCGATCACGCTGCTCGAGAACGCGCAGGCGACCCGGGTGGACATCCTCGCCGCCTTTGATGCGCTCATTGCCGCGACCGGGCGGGATGACATCGTGGTGATCCACTACGCCGGGCACGGGTCGCAGATGACCGACCTCGAGGGCGACGAGCCGAGCGGCTATGACAGCACGATCATGCCGTTCGACACCGAAGGGTGGCAGGGAGACAATCGTGACATCACCGACGATGAGATCGGCCTGAAGCTCGACGCGCTCGGGGCAAAGACCTCGTACATCACGCTCATCTTCGACTCGTGTCACTCGGGGACCATTACCCGTGACGCCGTGGGCGCCAACTCCCGTTCGATGCCGGCCGATACCCGTCCGGCGAGCGAATTGAAGCGGCAGCCAGTGGCCGGCGTGGTCCGGGCGGCCACCCGGTCGGCCGGCCCCAGCGGCTGGATGCCGATGACCGAGAAGTACGTGCTCATCGCTGGCTGCCGGGACGAGGAAACGTCGTTCGAGTACCAGCCGCCGGAAGGCGAGGGCAAGGTTTCGCATGGGGCACTCACCTACTTCCTCTCGCAGCAACTGAAGCAGGCGACCCCCGGGACGACTTACCGCGACATCTTCGAACGCGCCGCTGCCAGGGTGAACGCGGTCAACAACGCCCAGCATCCGCAGATGGAGGGCAAGGCCGACCGCGAGATCTTCGGGGTGCGCGAGGTGACGCCGACCCGGTTTCTCCGCGTTACCGCCCGGGACGGCGGCACGGTGACACTCTCGGCCGGTGCGGCACAGGGCGTCACCGCCGGCTCGGTGTACGCCATCCACCCGCAGGGGACGAAGGACCCCGCATCATCCACTGCGCAGGGAGAAGTCGAGGTCACCGAAGTCGGAGTCGTATCATCGCAGGCCCGCCTGACGAGCGAGCCTGCGGAGGGCGCGATCACCGCCGATGCCCGCGCCTTCGAGACTAATCACGCCTTCGGGGATTTCCGCCTCGGCGTCAGGGTTCTCGATACCCCGGGATCCGAGGCCGCAACGCTCCGTGCGCTGCTCGACGGCTCGACCCTGCTCAAGGTGCTCACGGGCGGCGAGCCGGCGGGTGTGACGGTTCGGCTGCTCCCCGCCCGGGAACAGGTGACGGAGACCGACCCGGTTCCGCGGGCCGGAGTGCTCCGCGCCCCGATGTGGGCGGCCTTCGGAGAGAACGGCGATCTGCTCATGCCGCTGAAGCCGATGGGCGATGAGCAGATCATCCGCGAGAACCTGGAGACCATCGCCCGCTATCGTCAGGCACTGGCGCTGGAGAATCCGGATCCTGACAGCCGGCTGCGGGGAAAGTTCGCCCTTGATCTGCTCAAGCTGGATGCCAGCGGGGAGTGGGTCGTGGCGGAGCCGGAGGTGGCGGGGGGCCAGGTGGTGTACACCGAGGGCGACGCGATCGGCTTCCGCGTCAACAGCGAGCATGACAAGGCGGTGTTCGTCGCGCTGGTGGACTTCGAACCGACCGGCGCCGTGACGCCGCTCCGTCCGCCGCCGCGGGCGCCGGCGGCGCAGGAGAAACTTGGCCCGGGTATCCGGTACCGCATCGGGCCGGAAATGAAGCCGCCGCCGCGGGTCAGCTGGACCGCCGGCTTTCCGTTCGTGGACAGCGTCGATCACACCGGCGAGGCCGAGGCCATCGAGACGGTGAAGCTGTTCATCACGGAGCAGCAGTCGGACTTCTCGGTGCTGGAGCAGAAGGGGGTGCGCGGCGACGCGGCCAAGGCATCGCCGCTGAGCAACCTGCTGCGGCGGACCTTCCAGGGAAGCCCCACGCGGGGCATCGAGATGGCGCCCGCCATCGAGGAGGACTGGACCACCGTCGCCCGCTCTTTCGTGGTGCGGCGGCGCACCACGACGGCGCTGAAGGAAGATGGCGCGCCGCTGGTGATCGGCGGGGCGACCCTCGCCACCAAGGGTCTCAGTGGCACGGTGAGCACGTACTTCGGGAAGAAGGGGCGGGAGGAAGCGGCGCTGCTGGTCGGCAGTCCGCTGACCTCGGCGCTGGCCGACGCGGGCATCGATGTGCGCCAGACCGTCGCGATCGCAGGAGCCAGAGAGACCGGACCGGCCACCCGAAGCGCCGGCGAGCAGCCGGCGTTCGAGCTCAAGCTGTCGGATCCGGGAGAGGGTTTTGGCCAGATGGTCATGTCCGCCGATGAGCTGGGCGTCGTGTCGTGGCACTTCGCGCCGCCGGCCGCCGCCGCCGGAACCCGCGGTGGGGCCGGATCGTCCTCGGCATCACGGACCTACGTCATCCCCCGCGGGGTGCCGGCGGAGCAGGCGGCGGGAGCCGCAACTCGCGGAATCGTCACTGCCATCGGCACCAAGATTCTGAAGGAGATGATCTTCCCGCTGATCGATCCGATCATCGGCGAGGTGAGCGCCACCTTCGTCAATCGGCTCGAGCAGCATCGCTGGCCGTATCGGATCCGGGCCTTCGGCCCCGGCGACTTCACCACTGACACCGCCGCCCCGCTCGACGGCGAAGGCTGGTCCCGGCTGTCGGGCGGGCGGGCGCTTCTAATGGTGCACGGCACATTCAGCCGGTCGCATCTCGCCTTCGGGCACCTGCCAGCCCAGTACATGGAGGAGCTCCACCGCCGCTACGGAGGGCGGGTATTCGCCTTTGACCACTTCACCCTGTCGCATGATCCGCGGGAAAATGTGCGCCGGTTCCTGGCCGCGGTGCCCGAGGCCGCCTCGCTCGACCTCGACATCATCTGCCACTCACGTGGTGGCCTGGTGAGCCGGATGCTGAGCGAGAAACAGAGCGAGTTCTCGCTGGGCAGCCGGCAGCTGCGGGTGGG
>JANOFA010000628.1:0-1089 GCA_031413355.1 Gemmatimonadota bacterium
TCAGCTGTCAGCTGTCAGCCGACAGATGTTGGCCGTTGGGCTAGTCGTCCAGGTCGGTCGATGCTCCCCGTTCCCGATTCCCCGTTCCCCGGTCCCCATTCCCGTTCCCCGGTCCCGTTCCCCATTCCCCATTCCCGCCCTACCTTCTGGCCCATGCCTCGTCCCCGCAGCGTGACCCTCCGATTCCTGGCCGAACCGATTCACGTCAATTTCGGCGGAAAGGTGCACGGCGGCTCGGTGATGAAGTGGATCGACCAGGCCGGCTACACCTGTGCCGCCGGCTGGACCGGGGACTATTGCGTGACGGCGTATGTAGGGGGAATCCGCTTCCTCGAGCCCATCAGCGTCGGGGAACTGGTCGAGGTACGCGCGCTGCTGATCCAGACCGGACGGACCAGCATGAACGTTGCGATCGACATCTATGCGGGAAACCCGAAGGAAGTCGAACACCGGCGCGCCTGCCACTGCGTGATGGTGTTCGTCGCGGTCAGCGAGGAGGGCCGGCCGAAGGAGGTCCCCGCCTGGGTGCCGACCACTCCGATCGATCAGGCGCTGGAGGCCTACGCCCTCCGACTGCAGGAGGTCCGGAAAGGGCTGGACCGGGAGATCGAGGAGCAGCTCCGGCTGCTGGACCAGCACCCACCGTCGACCGAACAGCGCTAGACGGACCTCCCGTATCGAGGGCCGGCCGCGGCGCTCGTCGCACACAGGTGACCGGTCCCGAAACACCCCAGCATGCCGATTGATTCATGCGACCGCGCTCCATCGGATGGCGGTCTCCAAGCCTTTCGCGGAGCTCACCATCAGGGCAATGCTGGCGTCGGCCCGCACGGCGTAGGTGGGCGACGACAAGATTTTCGTCCAGCGGGGGGCCAGGAGCCCCCTGTTTCCATTTGCGGGATGGCGTAGATTCCTCCGACTCCCGCGTGCCGTCCTCCCATCCCTGCCAGCCATGACCGACAACCGCCGCTCCCGCGCCATCACTCAGGGTGTTCAGCGTTCGCCGAATCGCGCGATGCTGCGGGCCGTGGGTTTTGGCGACGGGGACTTCGACAAGCCGATCGTCGGCATCGCCAACGGCTACAGCAC
>JANOFA010000629.1:0-2223 GCA_031413355.1 Gemmatimonadota bacterium
GGTCGGCCACGGCCGTAGCACTACCGCTCCAAGAGGTGACCGAGATCAGCGAACCGCCCGGGCAGGGCATGCGCGGCACCGTCGGCGGTCATACGGTGCGGATTACCAGCCGCGGCGCGCTCGCCAAGGCGCCGATACCCACACGGCCTTGGCCTGGTCGGGCCGGTCGAGGGCTTCGTAGGCATGCGCCGCGTAGAGGTAGAATTCGGCGACACCGGGATACACCTTGGCGGCGCTGCGGGCGAGCCAGGCGGCCTTCTCGAACCGGCGGCGTTCAAAAAGCACGCGGATGCGCAGCTCGATCACGTCGGCGTAGCAGCGGTGCTTCACGCTCAGGCGCGATAGTTCGCGCTCGGCGGCGGCCATCCAAGCCTGAGCTCAGCGGACTCCAGGCGCCACGGAGGAAGGTCATGTCCAGAATACTCACGCCCAAGAGCAGTCTCCAGCACCTCACCCGGGAGGCGAAGCGCTGGCTCAAAGCGCTGCGTGCCGGGGTTGTAAGCGCGCGCGAACGTCTCGAACGCGCCCTCGAAGGTCCCACCGCCCTGCCCACACTTCGCGATGTACAGCTTGCCCTGGCCCGGGAGTTCGGTCTCCCCGGCTGGACCGCTCTGCGTGAAGCAGTCGCCAGTCAGAGAGCGGCCGATACCGGCGAGGCAGCGCTGGTCTCCCGCTTCCTCGACAATGCCTGCCCCGATCACCATGTGCGCGGCGCGTCGGACCTGGTGCGCGCGCGCCATACGGCTATGCGGCTGCTGGCACGTTTCCCCGACCTGGCCGACGCGAGCTTCCAGACGGAGATCGTCTGCGGTGACCTCGACGCGGTGCGAGAGGCGCTCGCCGACCGGCCGGCGCTGGCGACGATCCGCGCCACGGAACCACCGCCGGGGCGCTCCGGGGTCGGCCATGCCGGCGATCTCGATCGCGAACTCGGCCCCAAGGGGTGGGAGCCGCTGCTGTACCTGTGTTATGCGCGACTGCCAATACCGGAAGTCGAAGCGAATGCCGTCGCCATTGCCACCGCCCTGCTCGATGCCGGCGCCGATCCCAACGGATACTTTCCGGCGGGTGACTGCCGCTTCACCGCACTGGTCGGGGTCATAGGTGAGGGGGAGGGGGAATGTCCCCCGCATCCGGCCCGCGACGCCCTGGCGCGACTCCTCCTCGATCGAGGGGCGGACCCGTACGACAACCAGGTGATCTACAACATCCACTTCCACGGACGGGTACTCTGGTGGCTCAAGCTGATCCATGCGCGGTCGGTTGTGCTGGGACGGCAGGCGCACTGGGACGATCCGGAGTGGACGATGCTCGACATGGGAGGATACGGCAGCGGAGCACGCTGGCACCTCGAAATCGCGATCAAGCATCATGACCTGGAGCTGGCGGAGTGGTGCCTCACACATGGCGCCAACCCCAACTCGGCACACGCAAGAAGCAACCAGTTTCCGCAGTACTCGCTGTACGAGACGGCGATGCGATCGAGCGACCTGCTGATGGCCGAGCTGCTGGTGAAGTATGGGGCGAAGGCGACACCGATCACTCTCGACCCGATGGCGGCACTCGCCACCGCCGCGATGCGGCTCGACCGCGGGAAGGTGACCGCGCTCCTGGCGGAGCACCCCCGGCTTCGCAACAGCTTTCACCCAATCTTCCATCTGGCGGAAGCGGACCGGGCTGACGCCGTCGCCCTGCTGCTCGATGCCGGCATCTCGATGGAGGTGGAGAACCACATCAAGCAGCGGCCGCTGCACATGGCGGCGTATGGCAATGCGCTCGATGTGGCTCGACTGCTGATTCAGCGCGGGGCGGAGATCGATCCGGTGGAGCGGAAGTACGGCGGGACGCCGCTGGGCCATGCGTCGCATGCGGGCAATCGGGAGATGATGGAGCTGCTGGCCGAACACAGCAGGGATTTCCGGAATCTCCTGTTGATGGGGCGAGTGGACCGGGTGGGTGCGCTGCTGGCCGGGGAGCCTGAGTGGGCGAAGCAGCGTTGGGGCGAGGAGACGGCGTTGATGTGGCTCACGACCGAGGAGGAGGCTGTTGCGATCGAGACGGCCCGGCTGCTGCTCCAATACGGCGCCGACCCGAGCGTGAAGAACAAGGAAGGCAGGACCGCCGGTGACCGGGCCGAGTCGCTGGGGATGTACGAGTTGGCACGGGTTCTACGGGATGCGGCGGCCGAATACTAGAACGCCTCCGCCGCTCCCAGGCTCAGTC
>JANOFA010000630.1:0-4137 GCA_031413355.1 Gemmatimonadota bacterium
TTGACCTATCCGGGCTGACGGCAAAACCGCCTGGCGGTTTTGCTTTTAGCCCGCATTCTCCTGCAATGTTCGCCGAAATCCCGCCGCGGACGTCGGCGGACAAATGTACCAAGCACTTGGAGTGTGAAATATGCGGGCTAGCCGCTCCTCGGCCAACGGAATAAATCATCCGGCCCTGCATCCCGTCCGCACCCCCGGGCGTAACATTCCACAGTGAATTCCTGCCTCTACGAGTGCCATGTCATGCACCATCGGTTTTCGCCCAGGGCGCACCGGTTTGTGTATCGCATCTTCATGTTCGCCCTCGACCTGGACGAACTCGATCTCCTGCACCGCCAGCTTCGTTTTTTCTCCCTCAACCGCGGCAACGCCTACAGTTTTCGTGAAAAGGACTTCCTGCCCACCGGCGAACCGTTGCACAACCCCGGCGCACCCGCAGCCCCGGTTCCCCCGGGGGCCGGCCTCAAGGCCCGGGTCATCGCCCATCTCGCGGAAAACGGCATCGACCTGACCGGCGGCCGCGTGCTGCTCGTCACCCTGCCGCGCGTCTTCGGCTATCTCTTCAATCCGGTCTCGTTTTATTTTTGTTATGACCGTGCCGGCCGGCCTGTCGCGTCGATCGCCGAGGTGACCAACACCTTCAAGGAGATGAAACCCTTTGTCCTCGGCCCCGCCACCCGCACCGCCTCCCAATCCGGCACCACGTTTTCCCTCCGCCGGCCGAAGTATTTCTATGTCTCACCCTTCACGGACATGGACGTGGCGTTCGACTTCACCCTGCGCGCACCGGGCGGACAATTGTCGGTGCAGATCGACGACTACGACGCCGGCCGGCGCACGCTCACCAGCACGCTCACCGGCCCGCGGCGTTCGCTGACCGACGGTCGCCTGGCCTGGTTCTCACTGAAATACCCTCTGATCACCCTGCAGGTCATTTCACTCATCCACTGGCACGCCTTGAAACTCTACCTGAAGAAAGTGCCGTGGTTCGCGAAGGCCGCCCGGCCCGACGCCCAGCGCGAACTCTATCGCCCCCACGCCTCCATCGCCCCCCAGCCCGAAGCATGACCCCGCCCTACGCCAGCACGACAGCTCCCGCCCCGACCATTGCGCGCGTGCGCACCGGTTCCTTGTTCCAGGATGCCGTGCTCAGCGCCTTCGCCGGAATGAAACTCGGCCGGCTGCGCCTCGAACTGCCTGACGGCAATTTCTGTGGGTTTGGCGAGCCGGATTGTGCCGTGCACCTGGTCGCCCCCGGGGTTAGCAACACCGCCTTTATGCGCGTCCGCCGGCCGGAGTTCTTCACGAAAAGCGCGCTTTACGGGGACATCGGTTTCGCGGAGTCGTATCTCGATGGCGACTGGGAAACACCCGACCTCACTTCGTTGATCGGTTGGTTCCTGCTCAACATCGATCACGCCCCGACCCTCTCCGGCTCGCAGCGCGCAAAATCCATCGCGCTGAACCTGCTTCGTCTGGGCAACCGCCTCGGCCACGTGCTCCGGCCCAACACCCGCGCCACTGCCCGGCGCAACATTGGCGCCCACTATGATCTTTCCAACGACTTCTTCGCACTCTGGCTCGACCCGACGATGATGTATTCCGGCGCCCGCTGGGCCGGCGCCGCCACGCTCGAGCAGGCGCAGGTCGCGAAGACGCCCACGACACCTTCGCCTTCGACAACGGTCTCCTCGCCGATGGAATCGTGAATCAGCCACCGCCGGGAACGGAGCTGGGCCGACTCGGTGCCGATGTTCTCGATCCGGACGAAATAGGCGAACACGAACTGCTGCTTCGGTGCGTGCGATCGCTCCGGCAGGAAAACCGGCCGGACCGACACCCGGATCCCGTCGGTGCATTTGTAATAGAACGCGCGCGCAGACATGAGTGAGAAGCTACAGGGGCGGGCGGGGGGAGGGAATCGGTCCGCGCCGAGCCGGAGCCGCAATAGGGGCCGCAATCCTGCGGCCCCCACTGCGACGCCCCCGCCGGCTACGGCTTGGGCGGTTCCGGCTTGCCCTTGGCGAAATCACCCGCCTTGACGATCACCAGCCTGGACGGATCAATGTACTTCCTCATCGCGGCGCCGATGGCTTCGGGCGTCAGCGCGGCAACCCGTGCCTCGAAGGCCTTGTCGAATGCCATCGTCCGGCCGGTGAAGAGCCGGCCACCGAGCTGCCCCGCCAGGGAGGCATCCTGGGCCCGGGTCACTTGCTGGGCCTGCAGCCATCCATCCCGCGCTGCCTGTACCTCCTCGGCAGTAAATCCGTCCTTCAGCGCACGATCGAGTTCCTCCCGGAAGGCCGCTTCCAGACGTGCGGCATTTTCCGGGGCGTAGATCGCGAAGGTCGTGAACGCACCGGCCCGGTCCAGCGCACTGGCGTTGACCTGCGATCCTACTCCATAGCTGATCCCTTCCTTCTGGCGGATACGGACTGCAAGGCGGGAGTTGAGGAAGCCACCACCAAGCAGGTAGTTCCCCAGCAGGAGCGCCGGGTAATCGGTGTCGCTGTCCTGAACCGGCATCGTGAGGCCGGCCAGAAAGAAGGCGTTCGCCTTGTCAGGCGTCTCCAGCGTGATGCTGGTCGGCGCAACGTCCTTGACCTCGCGGGGCACCCGAACGAAGGGCTGTGGGCTCTTCCAGTCGCCCAGCACCGCAGCGGCCGTCTGACTGAGTTCGGCGGGATCGAAATCTCCCACGACGCTCAGTTCGCCGTTGCTGGCTCCATAGAACTCGGCGTAGAAGCGACGGGCCTCGTCAACGGTTGCGCTGGTGTAGTCGGCGACATCCTCATCGATGGCGGCGGTGTAGCGCGGGTCGCCCTTGGGATAGGGGTTGAGATAGCGCCCGAACGCACGGGACCCCTGGGCGGTCGGCTCGGAGCGCTGTTCCTCCAGCGCCGCCAGGTTCTGCTGCTTGAGCTCGTCGAATTCCTTGCCGTCGAATGTCGGCGAGCGGAGCACCTCCGCCAGCAGGCGCAGCGCAGGGACCAGATTGGGCCGGGTGGTCTCGATGGTAGCCTGGAGATTGGTGGAGCTGCCGAACATCTGCACCCGGGTCTTCAGCCGGTCGAATTCGTCCTGAATCTGCTGCCGGGTCCTGGTCCGGCTGCCCCGCATCAGCATGTCGGCCGCGAGGTCCGCGGTGACCGATTTGTTCATCACCGTGCTGAGCGACCCAAAGCGGAGCACCAGCTGCAGGTTGACGGTCTCGCCCCGTGTGGTCTTGGGCAGCAGCGCCAGTTTCAATCCCGAGGGCAGCGCACTGCGCGTCGTGCGCTGGTCAATCACATCCGGTGCCGGGTCGAAGGCTTCGCCCTGCGCCAGCGCGGTGTCGCCCTTGTAGCCCCGCACCAGCGCGGCCACGTCCACCGCCGCGGGCATCTCGCTCCGATCCGGTTGTGGGGTCGGAATGAATGTGCCGAGGGTCTGGTTATCGTCCTTGAGGTAGGCCGCAGCGACGCGGGCGACATCCTCCGGTGTGACCTGCTTGACCCGGTCGCGGTGAAGGAAGAGCATCCGCCAATCCCCGATCGCCGCCCACTCGCTCAGATCCAGCCCCACGCGGTCGGACCGGTTGAGCATCAACTCGGTGTTCTTGACGATCTGGGTCTTGGCCCGCTCAACCTCTTCGGCCGTCGGTGGCCGCGTGACAACGCCAGTGAGCGCGCCGAGCAAAGCGGTCCTGGCGCTGTCGAGCGAGGACTCCTTGCGCACCTGGGCAAAAGTGATCAGGACTCCCGGCTCCTTGAGCTGGAAGTCGAAGGCACCGACGCTGGCGGCGAGCTTGGTCTCGACCAGTGCCTTGTACAGCCGGCCGGACGGTTCGTCACCGAGAATCTGACCCAGGACCTGGACCGCGGCGTAGTCGGCATGGGAGCCGGCGGGAATGTGATACACCGCCATCGTCACCTGCACATCGCCAACCCGGCGAAGCGTGACGCTCCGCCCGCCGTCCTGGGTGGGCTCGGCGGTATACGTCGGGTAGAGCAGCATCACTCCGCGGCGGGCGGGACGGGGCAGCCGGCCGAATTTGTCCTCGATCAGACGAAGGGTCTTCGCCGGGTCGAACTTGCCGGCCACCACCAGCACCGCGTTATCCGGCTGATAGTAGCGGCGGTAGAAGGCGTGCAGCCG
>JANOFA010000631.1:0-2805 GCA_031413355.1 Gemmatimonadota bacterium
ACGCCCGGTCGCCACCAGCTGGTTCATGACCTGGCGCACCAGGTTGATCGGGATCGCGAAGCCGTATCCGACGTTGTAGCCGGTTTCGCTGGCGATCGCGGAGTTGATGCCGACCACTTCGCCGCGGACGTTGATCAGCGGCCCGCCGGAATTGCCCGGGTTGATGGCGGCGTCGGTCTGGATGAAATCTCCGATGCTGGCGCGCGAGCGCTGCAGCCCCGGCAGGCGGCGACCCTTGCCGCTGATGATGCCCGAGGTCACCGTGAAAGTGAACTCGTCGCCCAGCGGATTGCCCACCGCGAGCACCCAGTCGCCGATGCGAGTGTTATCGCTGTTGCCCATCGACGCCGGGCTGAGACGCGGGGCCTCGATTTTCACCAGCGCCACGTCGGTCAGTGGATCGGTCCCGATCACCCTGGCGGTGAACTCGCGGCGGTCGAACAGCCGGACGGTCACCTTCTGCGCGCCTTCCACCACGTGGTTGTTGGTGAGGATGTAGCCATCGGCGGAGACGATGAACCCCGACCCGCTGCCGCGCTCGACCTCGGGCCGCTTGGGGGCGTTGCGGAAGAACTGCTCCATCCCCGGGGGAATCGGATGGGCCGCGCGCTCGGTCCGCTGGCTCCTGATGAAGACCACGCTGGGACGGACCTGCTCCGACACCGCCGAAAAGGCGTCGCTGAGTTCGGTGAGGATCCGAGCCTGGGGAATCGCCGGGGTCTGCACCGCCTGAATCGCGGCGGTGCGGGCGTTTTCCTGGGCCGACGAACGGCTGGGAAGATCAAGCAGGCCGGCAAACAGGAGACCGAGTGCAAACGCCAGGGTCACCAGGCCACCAAACTTGAGCCAATTCAATGTACGAGCCGACATGGGTCTCTCCGGGAGAAGCTGATGTAATCTAGTCTACGCCTGATGCGCCGTGCAGGATCCGGGTCGCAATCAGCCGTCAGCCGCCAGCTCTGATGGCTGACGGCTGACGGCTGATCGCTGACGGCCGTCTCAGGCTTTCTTCGAATCGTCCACGATCTCGTAGTCGGCTTCAACCACGTCGTCCTTCGGGGCACCCGTCGAGGTATCCGTCGGCCCGGCGGTCCCGGCCTGGTCACCACCCGCCGTCTGTGCCGCCTGATAGAGCGAGGCACCAGCCGCGGAGTAGGCCCCATTCAACTCGTCCAGTGCCTTCTGGATCTGGTCGGTGTCGCCGGTCTTGAGGGCTGCCTTGGCCCCCTCGACCGCCTGATCCAGCCGGTTCTTGGCATCCGCCGCGAGACGATCCACCCATTCCTTGCTGTCCTTCTCGACCTTGTACACCAGGCCGTCGAGCTGGTTGCGGGCCTCGATCGCATCGCGCCGCTTCTTGTCATCCGTCGCATGGGCCTCGGCGCTCTTCACCATCTTTTCGATCTCGGTGTCGGACAGGCCGCTCGAGGCCTCGATCCGGATCTTCTGCTCCTTGCCGCTCGCCTTATCCTTGGCCGACACGTGCAGGATGCCGTTCGCATCGATGTCGAAGGCGACCTCGACCTGGGGCATGCCGCGCGGTGCCGGCGGAATCCCGGTGAGCTGGAACTTGCCGATGGTCCGGTTATCGGCGGCCATCTGCCGCTCGCCCTGCAGCACATGGATCTCCACCGTGGTCTGATTGTCCTCCGCGGTGGAGAACACCTCCGACTTCTTGGTCGGGATAGTCGTGTTGCGCTGGATCAGCACCGTGCCGACTCCGCCCAGTGTCTCGATGCCGAGCGACAACGGGGTGACGTCGAGCAGCAGCACATCCTTGACCTCGCCGCCGAGCACGCCGCCCTGGATGGCGGCACCAATCGCCACGACCTCGTCAGGGTTGACCGAGCGGTTGGGATCCTTGCCGAAGAAATTCTTGACGATCTCCTGAATCTTCGGGATGCGGGTCGAGCCGCCGACCAGGATCACCTCGTCGATGTCCTTGGGGTTGAGCCCCGCGTCCTTGAGCGCCTGCTGCATCGGCGGCAGGGTCCGCTGGATCAGGTCGTCGACCAGCTGCTCGAACTTGGCCCGGGTGAGCGCCACGTTCAGGTGCTTGGGACCGGACTGATCCGCCGTGATGAACGGGAGGTTGATGTCGGTCTGCGTGGTGCTCGACAGCTCCATCTTGGCCTTCTCCGCGGCTTCCTTGAGCCGCTGAAGCGCCATCGCATCCTTGGACAGGTCGATGCCCTGGTCCTTCTTGAACTCCGCCACCAGCCAGTCGATCAGGCGCTGGTCGAAGTCGTCGCCCCCCAGGTGGGTGTCGCCGTTGGTGCTCTTCACCTCGAACACCCCCTCGGCCAGTTCCAGCACCGAGATGTCATAGGTACCGCCGCCAAGGTCGAAGACCGCGACCTTCTCTTCCTTCTTCTTGTCGAGCCCGTAGGCGAGCGCCGCCGCAGTGGGCTCGTTGATGATGCGGAGTACCTCGAGGCCGGCGATCTTGCCGGCGTCCTTTGTGGCCTGGCGCTGCGCGTCATTGAAGTAGGCCGGAACGGTGATGACCGCCTGTTCGACCTTGTAGCCGAGGTAGTCTTCCGCCGTCTGCTTCATCTTCTGCAGAATCATCGCCGAGATCTCGGGGGGCGTGTACTTCTTGCCGGCGATTTCCACCGCAGCAAGGCCGTTGGTGCCGGTATCGATCTTGTAGGGAACGCGCCGACCTTCCTCCTGGACTTCGTTGATCCGGCGGCCCATGAACCGTTTGATGGAGAAGATGGTCTGTTTCGGGTTGGTCACGGCCTGGCGTTTGGCCACCTGGCCGACCAGTCGTTCACTGTCCTTGGTGAATGCCACGACCGA
>JANOFA010000632.1:0-1001 GCA_031413355.1 Gemmatimonadota bacterium
CGACGGTGGTGCCGCTCACCAGATGACTCGTACCCGGTAGGTGAGGGTGGCCTTGCCAGCCGCAGGCACCAGCACCCGGAACCGGGTGCGGGTGGAGGACAGCTTCTCCGCCTTGATGCTGCTGCTCACCACGCTCCATTCCCCGCCGCGCTCCTCCAGCACCTCCACCGTCGCCTGCTCGGTACCGGCGTTGGTGAGCGCCACCTTGTAGTCGGCGGTGGCAATCGTGCGGTTCACACCGGCGACCGTGGTATCGCGCCGCGTGGCGTAGGTCGTCTGGATGCGCTTGGCGGTCAGGTCGAATGCTGTCCCGGCATTCAGCCGGAGATCCTCCCCGGCCGGCGTGTGGTCTGTGGCCGCCTCGCCGACGAGCTGCAGCCGGCCGGCGCTGTCGGGCTCGAACAGACGGACGACACCAGCGGGAATCGGCCGGTCACCGAAGTCGGTCTTCCGCGCCCGCACCACGGTGTACACCACGTTCACCGGCTCCTCGGCTTCATCCCCGTTCTGCGGCAGGCCGCCCCACCAGGGAATCTGGCCGTGGACCTGATAGGTCTTGGTGGTCTTCGCATCAGCGGCGGGAAACAGGGCGACGGTGGTGATGACCCCGGGCTCGAGCGACACGCGCCCCGGCAGGGTGTACAGGTGGAACTCGCCGACCTTCTGCTCGCCCATCTTGGCGTCCATCGACATCGCCGCATCAGCGACCATCCGCCCTTCCAGTCGGTACCGATCCCGCTCCGGCGCGGCCACATTCACCTGCCCGGCGAGCAGCTGGAGCTCTGCATCCTGCACCCGCAGTGGTCCGCCGTTGACGACCGCCGCGCCGGTGATGCGCGCGGTGGCGCCGCCGAGGATGACCTGGTAGCTCGCACCCCACCCGCCGCCCTGGGTGAAGTAACCGAGCCGCAGTTCCTTCCGCGCCCGGTCGGCTGCGAGCGACAGGGACAGCGTGGGCTGGAGTGAAACGAGCTCGGCGGGAAACCGGGGCGAGCCCGGCC
>JANOFA010000633.1:0-1723 GCA_031413355.1 Gemmatimonadota bacterium
GGCGGTGGTCATCGCTCTCGTGTGTCGGCTCTTCGTATCCGGCTCCCATTTTACCTCCCGGAAATTCCGCGAGTGGTTTCCCCACGAAGCCATTCGCGCAGGCATGGGCGGCGTGATGGTCATCGCGCTTTTCCTGCTCTGCGGGACAACGGATTACCTCGGACTCGGAACGCTCGCGGAACACGGAAAATCGCTCACCCTGCCCGGTTTCCTGTCCACCGAAACACACGCCCCGGCGACCGCGTGGCTTTGGAAACTCGTCTTCACCGTCGTCACCCTCTCGGCGGGATTCAAGGGCGGAGAGGTCACGCCCCTGTTCTTCATCGGCGCTGCGCTGGGCAACTCCCACGCTTGGTGGCTCGATGCGCCGGTCGATCTCTTTGCGGGCGTTTCCATGATCGCGCTTTTCGCCGCCGCCACCGGGACGCCGGTCGCATCCATCGTCATGGGCATGGAGCTGTTAGGGTGGAAGATCGGGGTTCCCCTGACCTTCTGCACGCTCATCGCCCTGAAGCTCGCAGGCTCGGCTTCCATCTATCCGAAAACCGAGGATCTGTGAAAAAAGCCGCCCTTTCGTTTCCAAAAAACCATCCCATATTCGCCACCGATGTTGGAGACACCGATACTCTGCACCGCCGGATTGACGCCGCCGGTGATGGCGGAGACGGTCCGCACCGCGGGGGAGAGCGCGATCGTGGGCGGCGTCGCCACGGTGCTCACACCAAGCGTGACGGTGATCGTGTCAGGTGCGACTCCCGCCTGGGTCGAGGTGATCGGGAGCTGGGCGACATAGGTCCCGATTGCAAGGGAGCCGGTGGTGGCCTGGACCGTGAGAGTGGCCGGCGCGGTGGCCTGATTGAGCGAGACCGAAAGCCAGCCGGTGGCGGAGGTGTCGTAGGTGATCGTCCCGGCAGCAAGGCCGGTCAGCGTGCCGGAGCCGCTGTTATCGATCGAGATGAACTGCGGCGCGGGGTCGGCCCCGCCCTGCTGCACCGTGATGTTGACCGCCGCCGGCGAGGCATGGATGATCGCGACCGAGTCCACCGTCAGCGTCGCGATGACATACTGGGTGGTCACGCCCGTCACCGTCGAGCCGATCGGCACCGAGGCGACATAGGTGCCCGGCAAGAGGTCCGCCGGGGGCCGCGGCGTGAGGACGATCGTGTTCGGGGTCTGGTCCAGCGCGGTGCCGAGATCCGCCGCCAGCCAGCCGGAGGAGATCGGGCTGTAGAGAATCGTCCCCACCACGAGACCACTGACATCGCCCAGCGTACCGGTCAAGCCGATTGGCAGCGGGGCCGGCAGCGCGCCACCAGGGGTGAACTGGAAATCCACACTGGTGGGATTCAGGGTGAGCTGGGAGACATTGGCCGGCGGGGGATTACCGCCAGTCCGATCCTCAGCGGTACACCCGAGGAATGCCATCCCGGCAACGACGAGGAGCAGCCCACCGGCACCGGATCGCTTCACGGTCTTCAGGGAAGAGAGAGCGAGGAACGTCACGGGGATGTCCGTTTCAAGAGGGCGGGCCGGTCAGTTCCAACCGCCAGAGCGGTGGCAACGGAACCAGAGGGGATTCCGGATTGTAGCGTGCCGCGGTACCAGCCGCCAGCTAGACGACAGCGGAGTGGTCAGAGTGCACCAAATGTGCCTCGGGGACCCGCCGCAGGTCCATGATGCAGATCACCAACACCGGATCTGTTACGCAACGGCAACTGCTTCA
>JANOFA010000634.1:0-4627 GCA_031413355.1 Gemmatimonadota bacterium
GGGGTCCCCCCGCCGAGTTCGCCGGCGCGGGTGTGCCGCTGCGCCAGTTGCGGGAAGACCTCGAGCTGATCCTCACCGAGGCCCGTCGCGCAGGCGACATCGCCCAGGGCCTGCTCACCTCCGCCCGCTGGCAGGCACCGGAATGGCGCATCGCCTCCGTGGCCGACGTGGTGCGCCGCACCGTTCAGCTCTGCCGCCACCACCTCAAGCTGCACAACGTGTCACTGCAGTCGCCTCACTTCGATCCGCACGACGGCTATCCGATCTGGAGCCGGGTCCGAGGTGATGCCAACCAGCTCCAGCAGGTCCTGCTCAACCTCATCATCAACGCGCAGCAGGCCATTACCGCCCAGCGCGGCTACGGGACCATCCGCCTCACTCTTGCCCTCGACGGACCGGACCGTGTGGTGTTGACAGTCGAGGATGACGGACCCGGCGTCCCCGAGGGCATTCAGCTCGCGATCTTCGATCCGTTCTACACCACCAAGCCCGCGGGCCAGGGCACCGGACTCGGCCTGTCGATCTCGGCCGAAATCATCCGGGCCCACGGCGGTGAGATCGGTGTGGACTCGCCTCCCGGTGGCGGGGCGTTGTTTCGCATCGCGCTGCCATCGCTCGCCGCGAGCGAACGCACATTGCACCTGCAGGCCGACACCGTTGGCACCGCTGCCAGACCCGTCATGCCGATCGCACCGGCAGACGGGACCGGCCGTGGCCACCTGCTGCTGGTCGATGACGAGCACTCGGTCCGCAAGAGCGTCGGTCGATTTCTGCAGCGCTATGGTTTTCAGGTCACCGATGTCGAGGGAGCCGACGCCGCCGTGCAGGCACTGCGTCATGGCGCGTTCGACGCCGTCATCTCCGACCTCCGCATGCCCGGTTTCTCCGGCGAAGAGCTCTTCGCGTTGCTCGAACAGGAGTTTCCCGAGATGGCCCGGCGCGTCGTCTTCACCAGCGGCGACCTGACCGGCAGGGACACCGCTGCCTTTCTCAAGCGGTCGGGGTGCCCCGCGCTGCAGAAGCCGTACGAGCTCGCCGAGCTGGTCCGCCTGCTCAAGGCCCTCCCGGCAGCGGCGCAGTCGCCCGCGGCGCGACGCGCCACCGCCTGAGGCATCGGCATGCTCCCCCCCGAACCGCGCGATACCTTTCTCGCCGCCTACCCGATGCCATCCATCGATGCCGGCGCCGCAGCGGGCAGTGACCGCCTGATCCTCACGGGCCTGCCTGACGCGGTGCTGGTCCTCGATCCGCTCGGTGTGGTGCGCGACGGCAATCCCGCGGCCGAGCGACTGTTCGAGCGCCCGTTATCGGCCCTGCGGAACAGTCCAGTGGATCGGCTGGTGACTCTGCCCGACGCTGGCGCCGGTCGCGGAGGCCTGGGCGTCCGTCTGCGGTCTCCCGCGCGTGCGCCGATCGAGCGCTGGCAGGGCTGCCGTGGGCACGGACTCGATGGACGGGAATTCCCCTGTGATGTCGCCCTCGGCACCCTGGCCACCGGGGCACCGGGACGGTTTGTGCTGCAGGTGCAGGCGACCGGTGCCCGTGACTTCGAAGCCTCACAGCGGCGCGAGTCCGCGAAGATGAGCGCCGTCGCCACGCTTGCGGCCGCGATCGCGAATGACTTCAACAACGCCCTCGCTGCCATCAATGGCAGCATCGAAGCGGCTCGTCTCCGCATCGCTTCGCAGGATCGCCCACCGCCGCGCGAGCTGCTGGATGCCAAAGAGGCGACGCGCGGCGCCGCGCGCCTGGTGCGCCGGCTGCTCAATTTCGCCCGCCCCTCGCCTGGCATCCGTCGTCCGGCGGATCCGGGGCTGCTGCTCGAGGAGGCGGCCCGGGTGTTGTACCGCGACCTTGACCCCCGCATCACGCTCGTCACCCGGATGGATCACGGCGACTGGCACATCCTCGCGGACGTCGAGCAGCTGACCGATCTGGTCGTGAGTCTCGGCTTCAACGCCATCGAGGCAATGCCGCAGGGCGGTACGCTCACCCTCTCCACCTCGCGCACCGCCACCGGGGCTCCTGGTCTCAGCGGGCCCGACGCGGGCGCCGGCCGAGAGTATGTCCGTCTCGAGGTGCGCGATACCGGGATCGGGATCCCCCCGGAAGTCCTGCCGCGCATCTTCGAGCCGTTCTACACTACAAAGGAAGCGGGGCGCGGATCCGGGCTCGGTCTGGCCACCGCGTACGGCGTGCTGCGGCAGCACGAGGGCGGTATCACGGTCGAGAGCGCGCCCGGTGCTGGCGCGGCATTTCAGGTGTTTCTTCCCCGCTCCCTCGCCGGAGGACCGGCCCCCGGGCCCACCCCGCTGCTCGAACCGGGCACCGGCAATGGCAGTATCCTCCTGGTGGATGACGATGACGCGGTGCGCCGGCCGCTCCGTCAGGCGCTTGGGCTCTGCGGCTACACCGTGGTGGAGGCGCGCGACGGGAACGAAGCGCTGCGCGCCGTCGACGCGGGTCTTCCCGCCGTCGATCTCGTCGTGCTCGACGTCAAAATGCCGGGCATGTCCGGCTGGGATGTCCTCACCGAGTTGCGCCGCCGCGCCCCGGCGCTCCCCGTCATCCTCACCAGCGGCTACACCAGGGAGGACAGCGGGCCGCCCCATGATGCACCAGCGCCCGACGCGTACCTTCCCAAGCCGTACGAACTCGGGGAGCTTACCACCGAGGTCCGGCGCCTGTTGGACCGGCGCCGGCCTGCCGATCCTCAGGGTTCAGAAAAGCCCTGAGCATCCAGGACGACGCCGCCTCCCCGGCTGGTATTCATGAACCTGCTCCTCCGCCTCGCCGTGGCACGTGATCGGGCAGTACTGCGCGCACAGGGGGCCGAATCCGCCCCCGAAGCTGCCTCGGCCGATAGCACCTCAACCGCCAGATCCCCCAATCGCCCAATCCCCCAATCCCCCAATCACCCGATCGCCCAACCGCCCAATCGCCCAATCGCCCAATCACCCGATCGCCCAATCACCCGATCGCCCGACCACCTGATCTTCCCCGGGCCCAGCCGGTCCGGTAGTCTTCGGGGCATGACCCGTCAGAACATCTCCAGCGGCGCTCCGTGGGAATCGATCGTCGGCTATTCCCGCGCGGTACGGATCGGCTCCATCATCCACGTCGCCGGCACCACCGCGACCGGCCCCGATGGCGCAGTTGTCGGACGGGCGGATGCCTACGCCCAGGCCCGGCAGGCGCTGAAGAACATCGCCCGCGCGCTGGAACAGGCCGGCGCCGGGATGGACGATGTGGTCCGTACCAGGATGTTCGTGACCGACATCAGCCAGTGGGAAGCGTTCGGCCGGGCGCACGGCGAGGTCTTCCGCGACACCCGCCCCGCCGCGACGATGGTCGAAGTGGCCCGCCTCATTGATCCGGACATGATGATCGAGATCGAAGTCGACGCGGTCGTCCCATGAGCCACAAGGTGATCGTCGTCGACGCCTTCACCAATACGCCGTTCGCGGGAAATCCCGCCGCCGTCTGCCTCCTCCCTGCCCCCGCGGACGAGGAATGGATGCGGCTCGTCGCGCGGGAGATGAACCTCGCCGAGACCGCCTTCCTGCATCCCGAGGCCGATGGCTGGCGACTCCGCTGGCTCACGCCAACGGTGGAAGTGGACCTGTGCGGCCACGCGACACTCGCCAGCGCGCACATACTCTGGGAAGATGGCCATCTCTCGCACGGTGCGACCGCGCAATTCCACACCCGGAGTGGCCTGCTGACCGCGACCCGCACCAGAGACCGGATCATTCTCGACTTCCCCGCCATGCTGGCCCAGCCGGCCGAACCGCCGGAGGCGCTCTGCCGCGCGCTCGGCGCCGCCGCCGCACCACGCTGGATCGGCCGGAACCAGTTCGACTACCTCGTCGAGCTCGAAGATGACGCCGCAGTGCGAGGGCTCACACCAGATCACGGACTCCTCGCCAAGCTGCCCATGCGTGGGGCCATCGTGACCGCGCGGGCAAGCGCCGGTGCGCCCTATGACTTCGTATCCCGGTTCTTCGCCCCGGGCTCCGGCATCGCCGAAGATCCCGTCACCGGCTCGGCCCACTGTGCACTGGCCCCCTATTGGAGTGAGAAGCTGGGGCACACTGATCTCACCGGGTATCAGGCCTCGCTCCGCGGAGGCACCGTCCAGGTGCAGTTGCGCGGCGATCGAGTTCTGCTCGGCGGTCAGGCAGTGACGATGATGCGGGGCGTGTTGATGAGGTAAAGCGGTGGTCTGAATGCCACCTGCCTCATGCCAACGGCTAACGGCTCTTCGCTGACGGCTGTTGGCTGACGGCCACCCGCAACCCCACCGCCGACTGGCGCATCCTCCCGGCAGCCCTTCACCGGAATATTCCCGATGCGCCTTGCCCTCTCCGGCCTCCTGCTGCTGGCGGGACCGATTGCGGCTCAGCAACCGGTGGCGGCGCTCGTCGCCGCCTACGACCGCCTGTCGGCTCGGCCCCTCTGGCCCGGATTTGCGCCGGCCGCGACACCACTGGCGATCTACGATGGCGAGAGCACCTGGCTCTTCCGCCACCCGGCACCGCCTCAGGGTTTCAGCCGCAACCACTCCGTGCCGGCCGCCTACACTATGCCGGGACTGCACCCGGATGTTCGGAGCAACACCCACATT
>JANOFA010000635.1:0-4858 GCA_031413355.1 Gemmatimonadota bacterium
GATCGCGGCGATCTCGCTGATCGTGTTCTGCGGCGCCGGCGTCGCTGCCTTGATGGGCTGGATCCCGACTTCGATCGGCAAGCCTGAAGAGGCGGTGCTGACGATGAAGCAGGACAGGCAGGCCCCGGTTCAGGTGGCGAAGGCTCCAGTGCGGGCCGCCGTCGTCGTTGCGGCAAAGTGCGCGGAATGCGGCGTGATCCAGTCGGTGCGTGAAATCGAGGCCAAAGGCGAAGGCACCGGCCTGGGCGCCGTTGGCGGCGCTGTGGCCGGCGGTGTCCTCGGCAGCCAGATCGGCGGGGGCGACGGCAAGAAAATCATGACCGTGGTGGGCGCTGTTGGCGGCGCGGTCGCCGGCAACGAAATCGAGAAGCGCGTCAAAGCCACCAGGCACTACGAAGTCATACCGCAGGGTATTGACCGCGTTCACCCCATCATTGCCCCGGGGCTCGCCGTAGTAGAGACCGCCGGTCAATTCGCGGACAATCAGCAGGTCGGTGTGCTCCAGCAGTTCCGGCCTGAGCGGTGAACGATTGCGGAGCGGCGGATGGAGCATCACCGGACGCAGATTGGCGTAGACGCCCAGCAGCTTTCGGAGGGCCAGCAGTCCGGTCTCGGGCTTCTGGTGGCGCGGCGCGGCATCGAGACTGGGATCACCGACCGCGCCGAGCAGGACGGCATCCGCCCGGTGGACGGCGGCCCGGGTTTCCGGGGGCAGAGGATCCCCGGTGGCGCGCACCGCAGCGGCACCGATCAGGCCGTGTTCCAGTTGAAGCTCGAGCCCGAACATCTCGCTGGCTGCGGCGAGGACCCGCAGCGCCGCGGTGACGACCTCCGGCCCGATTCCGTCGCCCGGCAGGACCACGATGTGCCGAGTGCTCATGCCTCGACCCGGGAGCGGAGGGCGTCGCGCCGCCGCTCGTAGGCCGTGATCTCCTCGCGCAGCAGCAGGGTCCGCCCGATCTCATCCAGGCCCTGCAGCAGCGATTCGCGGCGGTAGCCATCAAGCGTGAAGCCGGCGCGGAACCCCGCGTCGTCAGTGACCTCACACGATGTCAGGTCGACCGTCAGCTGGAATGGCGCCGCACCCAGTTCCGCCCGGCGGAACAACTCCGTGATCTCGGCCGCGGTGAGCCGGACCGGGAGGATCCCGTTCTGGCAGCAGTTGCTGAAGAAGATGTCGGCGAACGACTCGGCGATGATGACCCGGAAGCCGTACTCGCCCAGCGCCCATGGGGCGTGCTCGCGCGAAGAACCACAGCCGAAATTGACGCCGGCAACGAGGATGCTGGCACCGGCCGTCCGCCGCTGGTTCAGCACAAAGGCCGGGTTCGGTGTGCCATCCGCCAGGTAGCGCCAGTCGTGGAACAGCGCCACACCAAACCCGGTGCGTTCCACCCGCTTCAGGAACTGCTTCGGGATGATCTGGTCGGTATCGACATTGGCCCGCGGGAGCGGAGCGACGATGCCGGTGTGGGTGGTGAAGGGGGTCATGGGATTTGAGCCGTCAGCCGTCAGCCGTCGGCCTTCAGGTTGTGAGCGCTGCTTGAAATTGGTTCGAACGGGCGATGCGCTACTGACGGCTGAGGGCTGACGGCTGACGGCCAATCGCCACCGTCCCCTCCAACACTTGCATCTTCCTCACATCCACCAGACACCCTGTCACCGCCGCCGCCGCCGCCATGGCGGGGCTCATCAGGTGGGTGCGGCCCCCCTTGCCCTGCCGGCCCTCGAAGTTGCGGTTCGACGTCGCCGCACAACGCTCCCCGCTCGCCAGTACGTCGGGGTTCATGCCGAGGCACATGGAGCAGCCGGCGTTGCGCCACTCGAAGCCGGCCTCGCGGAAGACCCGGTCGAGCCCTTCCCGTTCCGCCTGGGCCTTCACCGGCATCGAACCGGGGACGATCATTGCGCGAACGCCCGGCGCCACAGTGCGGCCGCGCACCACCTGTGCCGCTTCGCGGAGGTCGTCGATCCGCCCGTTGGTACAGCTGCCGATGAAGACCCGGTCGACGGGCAGCCCGGCGAGAGAAGCGCCAGCGGTCAAGCCCATGTATTCCAGCGCTCGAATCATCGCTTCGCGCTCCTCGGGCGAACTCGCGCCAGCTGGATCAGGCACCCGCCCGGTGATGGGTGCCACCATGCCGGGATTGGTGCCCCAGCTGACCATCGGGACAATCGTCGAGGCATCGATCTCGACAACGCGATCGTACCGGGCACCGGGATCGGTCACCAGCATGCTCCAGCGGTCCACCGTTGCCGTCCATGCCCTGCCACGCGGTGCGTGCGGCCGGTCCATCAGGTAGGCGAACGTCGTCTCATCCGGTGCGATCATCCCCGCCCGCGCGCCCGCCTCGATCGACATGTTGCAGATCGTCATGCGCCCTTCCATCGACAACCCGCGTATCGCCGGCCCGGTGTACTCGATGACATGCCCCGTCGCCCCGGCGGTTCCAATCTTTCCGATGAGGGCCAGAATCAGATCCTTGGCGCCGACGCCGTGCCCTGGCAGGCCGGTAAACCGCGCCTCGAGGGTGCGGGGCCGGGGAAAGATGACCGTCTGCGTCGCCAGAACATGCTCCACGTCGCTGGTCCCGATTCCGAAGGCCAGCGCCCCGAATGCCCCGTGGGTCGAGGTGTGCGAGTCGCCGCAGACGATCGTCATTCCCGGCTGCGTCAGCCCCAGCTCGGGCCCGATGACATGCACGATGCCCTGCTGCGGCGAGGCAAGATCGTGCAGCTCGATCCCGTAGGCGCGCGCATTCTCCAGCAGCAGGTCCACCTGGCGGCGCGAGGTCGGGTCCACGATGTCAAACCGCTGCTCGTCGGTCGGCACGTTGTGGTCAACGGTTGCGACCGTGAGATCGGGCCGGCGCACCGGCCGGCCGGCCAGGCGCAATCCCTCGAAGGCCTGGGGAGAGGTGACCTCATGCACCAGGTGGAGGTCGACGTACAGCAGCGCCGGCCCCCCGGGCACCTGGTGCACGATGTGGGCGTCCCACAGCTTCTCGAACAGCGTGCGCGGCATCAGCGGCCCGCGGGTACCGGCGCCTTGGGACGGGCAGTGGCGGCCGCAGCCTGGCGCGCCTTGCCCTCCTCCGACCACGGCATCATCGCGCGGAGCTCGGGACCGACCTTCTCGATCAGGTGGTTGGCGTCCGCCTGACGCATCCGCGCGAAATTGGCACCACCACTCCGATGCTCCGCCAGCCACTCCCTGGCGAACTGTCCGCTCTGGATCTCGGCGAGGATCTTCCGCATCTCCTGGCGGGTGGCATCCGTGATGATACGCGGGCCGCGGGTGTAATCCCCATATTCGGCGGTGTCGCTGATGGAGTACCGCATGTACTTGAGGCCGCCGCTGTAGACGAGATCCACGATCAGCTTGAGCTCGTGCAGACACTCGAAATAGGCCATCTCCGGCTTGTAGCCCGCCTCGACCAGCGTCTCGAAACCGGCCTTGATCAGCTGCGAGACGCCGCCGCACAGCACCACCTGCTCGCCGAACAGGTCCGTCTCGGTCTCTTCCTTGAAGCTGGTCTCGATCACCCCGGCCCGGGTGCAGCCGACGCCGGCGGCGTATGCCAGCGCGTTCGCCAGCGCCTGGCCGCTCGCATCCTGGTGGATGGCCACCAGGCCCGGCACACCGCGCCCCGCCTGGAACTCGCTCCGCACCAGGTGACCGGGGGACTTGGGTGCGATCATCGACACGTCGACCTCGGCCGGCGGCTTGATCTCGTTGAAGTGGATATTGAACCCGTGGGCGAACATCAGCGTCTTGCCCCTGGCCAGCACTGGCGCGATCGATTCATCGTAGATGGTCCGACAGTCCTGGTCGGGCACCAGCATCATGATGGTGTCTGCGGTGCGGGCCGCATCCGCCACGCTCCGCACCTCGAGGCCCGCCGCCTCCGCCTTGCGCCACGACGCGCCACCGGGCCGCAATCCGACGATCACCTTGGCGCCGCTCTCCTGCAGATTGAGCGCATGCGCGTGACCCTGGCTGCCATAGCCGATGATGGCGATGGTCCGGCCGGTCAGACGGGAAGCATCGGCATCCCGGTCGTAGTAGACCCGGACGCCAGCGGTTGAATTGCTCATGGTAACTCCAGGGACATGGGGTGAATGCCAGCGATATCAGGTCAGGCGGTGATGGCCGAATGGAACCGAAGGGTGGCGGCCGCCAGCCGGGGCGAGTCCACCGCCGCCTCGGCCGGACGGGACAGAGCCAGCGTCCCGCCCCGGGCCGTCTCCAGTACGCCGAAGGGCTCGAGGGCGCGCAGCAGGGCGACCACCAGCGGCGGAGCACCGGTGATCTCCAGCGTCAGCTCGTGAGGACTCTCTTCCACGACCAGCGCCTCGTATAGTGCGATCGTGTCGAACAGGCTTGCGAGATGCGCGGTGGCCACCCGCACCCGGATCAGCGCATGCTCCCGCGCGGTGCAGTCGGCCTCGGGCTGGACCAGCACCTGGGCCACCCCGACCATCTTCCGCAGCTGGTTGGCCATCCGCTCGGTCGTCGCCGCCTCGCCCTCGATGATGCAGGACAGCCGGCTCAGGCCGGGCCGCCCGCTGGGGCCCAGCACGAGGCTCGTGACGTCGAGGTTTCGGCGCCGGATGATCCCGATGGCGCGGTTCAGCGCCAGGAGATCGTCAGGCAGGAACACGGTGACGACCAGCGTGGGCGCGGTCATGAGGCCGGCGCGGCCATGGCTGGGGCGGATTCGATGGGCTCGGAGAGCGAGCCACCCGGTGGGATCATCGGGAAGACATTCGCCTCTTGCTCGATCATGAACTCGACCAGCGCCGGCCCCGGCTCGCGCAGCGCACGCTCCACCGCCTCGTCGATCTGGCCAGCCTG
>JANOFA010000636.1:0-3841 GCA_031413355.1 Gemmatimonadota bacterium
GGAACAACCACAAAAGAAGCAGTCGAACTTTTTATGAATGATCCGGATACAGAAGGTATTGTGATGATCGGCGAAATTGGCGGTGGCATGGAAGCTGAAGCAGCAAACTGGATTAAAGCCAACGGCACCAAGCCAGTTGTAGGTTTTATTGCCGGTCAAACAGCCCCTCCGGGTAGAAGAATGGGACATGCCGGCGCTATTGTTGGCGGTGCAGATGATACAGCAGCAGCCAAAATGAAAATCATGCGTGAGTGCGGGATAACTGTTGTTGAATCGCCTGCTGTTATTGGTGTAACCATGGCTAAGATGTTGAATAAGGTGGTGGCTTGATTGATTTTGCCTGAAAAATTGTTTCTGGTATTTGTAATTTTTTTGTTGAACCAGTATTTGTGAAATAACTGGATTTATCCCAATTTTTTGACGCGAGGGGACGCCCGCGGTGCGGCTCAAGGACCATGTGCCAGAAGCAGTCTCCGCGGCCCGGCTCGAGCGACTTATCGCGCGGGTGCGGGAGCAGGGCCGGCGGAACAACGCGGCGCATGTGGGTGGCACGTTTGAGGTCCTGGTGGAACGGCCCGCACGGCGGGGTGGTATGCTGCTGGGGCGGACCCGCGGCAACCACATGGTCCTGCTGGACCTGCCACCGACCAGCATCGGGGAGTATCACACCGTTCAGCTCACCGGCACGACCGGATCGACCTTCACCGGAACCGTTGTCCGACCTCAACTGGCGGTGCTCGCATGAGTCGACCCATTGTACGCAATCTCGTCGAGGCCCACGTCGCCGAGGGCTACGCAGCGCTGCGGCCCCATTTCCCCGATTTCTGCGGCTGCGATACCTGCCAACTCGACGTGATGGTCTACTCCCTGAACCGTTTGCCAGCGCGGTATGTCATCGGGCGCGAGGGCACGGTGGTGACGGATGTGAATCTGGACAAGGACCAGAATCGCGCGACGATCGACGTCGCCATCATGGAGGGATTCCGCAAGGTGCACCTCGCGCCGCGGTGCGGGCGGAAGGGCGCCGCGAAGTAGCCCGCGCAGCTGTCCCGGTCAGGTGGTTGTGACCTGGCCGCCTGCCATTCTGCTGCTGCTGTCCTATGGGGCCGGTCTCGCGACCGGCCTTACGCATTTTCAGGCACCGGTTGTCCTCGCTTCGGGTATCGGGCTCATCGCATTCGGGCTAGCGTTCGGCCCCCGCCGGACCCTCGTCTGGCCTGTCGCCTTCCTGCTCGGACTCGGCGCCGGACACCTCGCGTCCGGTGAGGACGCTGCCCATTGTACTGCCCGCCTTGTTGCCGGACCCCTCGCCCTCGACCTGCATCTGCTCGAGCCGGTCTCGCCCGAGGCGCGTGTCACCGCTGTCCGGCTCGCAGGGCACACCTGCGCCGGATCGGTCCGCGCCCACTGGCCGGCCCGGCTGGCGCTGCCCGCTGGGGCGTTCGTACGAGCCACGGGGCGCTGGGCGCCCGCAGAGCGGAGTGTCACTTCCCCCGCGGATGGGATTCTGTTGCTCGAGACGGTGACCCTGCGATCGGTCGAGCCCACCCTCGGTGAGCAATTGCGGGGCTGGGTAATAGGTACCAGCGAGATGCTCTACGGGCAGCGCTCCGGCACGGTTGAGGCGCTGGTGCTCAACCGGCGCGCCGGCATGCCGACCGACCTCAAGAACCGGTACGCCCGTGCTGGTCTGGTCCATCTGCTCAGCATCTCCGGCTTCCATGTCGGCGTCATCATCGGCTGGGTCCTGCTGCTCGTTCGGCTGGCCGGGATGTCGCGTACCGGATCGAGCCTGCTCGCCGCCGGGATCGCCCTCGTATACGTGATCTTCCTCGGCTGGCCGGCGCCCGCCGCTCGCGCCGCTCTGCTGGCCGCCCTGGTCCTGCAGAGACAGCTTCGCCAGCGCCATGCCCAGCCGGTCCCCTTGCTCGGTGTTACCTGCCTCCTCCTGCTCTTACTCGATCCCTGGGCCGCACTGGACGCTGGAGCCTGGCTCTCGGCCTCGGCGCTCGGTGGCGCGCTGATCGCAACCCGCTGGAGTGATCGCGCACTGGGGAAGCACTGGCTCTGGCGCACGCTCGCGGGGTCGGTCGGCGCCACGTTCGCCACTGCGCCGATCACGGCGGCCCTGTTCGGCACCGTCTCGCTGGCGGGCATCGCTCTCAACTTCCTGGCGATCCCGCTCGCGGCGGTCGCGGTGCCGGGCATTCTCTGTTCGCTGCTCGCCGCCGCGATCCTCCCTCCACTCGCCGCTCCACTCGCGGCCGGTTCGGGCGCCCTGCTCGGCGTGCTGGATGGGATGGCGTGGTGGGGCGGAAAGTGGGACATGCTCGTGGTGATCCAACCCGTGGCGGCCGCGTCGGCCCTCCCATGGCTCGGAGTGCTGCTGGTCGCGGGGTGGACCATCGCCGGCGGGACGACGCGGTGGGAAGCCGCACGTCGAGCGGCACTTGGCGGGGCGCTGGCGGTCTGGGGTCTCGTCCTGACGGACGGACTGCATACGGTCCATGACACCGGGTCACGGCTGGCGTTACATTTTCTCGACGTCGGTCAGGGCGATGCGGCGGTCTTGCGGACGCCCGCCGGGCGGTGGATCCTGATCGATGCCGGCCCAAGCAGTGCCAGGGGGGACGCCGGCCAGCGAGTTGTGGCGCCATTTCTGGCGCGGGAGCGCGTCGCCCGGCTGTCGCTGGCAGTGATTTCCCATGCGCACGCCGATCATATCGGCGGACTGCGATCAGTCATCGAACGCATCCCCACGGACGAGGTGCTCGAGCCGGCGGAGCTTGTGGCGGACCCGGTGTACACCAGTTTCCTTGATGCCATGGCCACGCAGGAGACTTCCTGGCGTGCGGCGCGAGATGGCATGCACTTCGAGATGGACGGGGTGAAATTTACCGGACTCCACCCCGATACCACCTGGGCCGAGTGGCGGCTGGATCTGAACGAGGATTCGGTGGTGCTGCTGGTGGAATACGGTAATTTCCGCGCGGTCTTTCCGGGCGATGCTGGTGTCGTGGCGGAGACGCGGCTGGCCGGCCGGGTCGGATCGGTGGATCTCCTCAAGGTGGGGCATCATGGCTCCCGCAGCGCGACTGGTGACGCCTGGCTCGGTGAGCTGCGCCCGGCGCTTGCCGTGATCAGCGCCGGCCGGCACAATGGCTACGGCCACCCGCACGCCGAGGTGGTGCACCGGCTGACGCGCAGCGGCGCGCGGATCTGGCGCACCGATCAGGATGGACAACTCACGTTGCAGACCGACGGGCGCACCCTGTGGCTCGATCGTGGCTGGACCCGCGAGACGATCGTCCTGGCCCCAAATGAGGGCGCCGATGCCCAACAACAAGGAACCCCACGTGCTCCCTAGCTCCCGCGTCACCACCATTGAACGCTTCATCCTCGACCAGGAGGAGAAGTACCCCGAGGCGACCGGCGCACTCTCCTATCTGCTGTACGACATCGCGCTGGCGGCCAAGATCATCGCGGCGAGCATTCGGCGGGCGGGACTGGTGAATATCCTGGGCAGCGCCAACAACATGAATGTCCAGGGCGAGGACCAGGCGGCGCTGGCATCCGGTGTTTTGCCAAACTGGCGGATGACATCGAGGCTGAGGCGGCGTTGCGCTTGATAAAACTCGACGACCAGCGATTTAATCGCCAATTGCTGCCAGTAATTTTCGGCGACGAGATCCTGTGCGCTGGAGCGAAGCCAACCGAGTTTGAGTACCGCCCCCAACTCGAAATAAATACGCCCAACCTTGGCCACGGGTAATTTACTGATGCGCGCTGCATCGGCCACGTCGCACGCTGCTGTCATCACCTCGAGCATGGCCATGCGGTG
>JANOFA010000637.1:0-1461 GCA_031413355.1 Gemmatimonadota bacterium
GATACCGAACTGGGGCAGCAGCAGAACCGGCGGATCGAGGTCGCGATCTATGCCAGCGAGGCCTATCGCGCCGAAGTGGCAAAGCGTCAGTAGCAGGACCGAGTCACGCCGCCTCTCGGGTGCCATCACCGAGCTGGCGGACTCGATTCGCACCCACGCCCGGGCCTTGCTACGCTGCCGAGGCCCGGGCCGGAGGCCAGTACAATGACTCGACGCATTCAGCGGGTTCTGCTCACGGCGGCGGTTGTGCTGGCATCGTGCAGTCGTGGGCAGCCGCCGCAGGACTTACCGGCCGCAGCCCTGCCGCAGTCCGATACGGCCCGGCCGGCGGTCCCCACGACCCCTGCAGCCAGGGACAGCGCCATCGTCACCGCCCCGACCCGGGGTGCGCCCCGCGCGGTTCCGCTCGATACGTCCGAGCCTTCCCGGGCGGCGGTGCCCACGACCCCATCAGCCGAGGACAGCGCCGTCGTCACTGCCCCGCTCAGGGATGCGTACCACCCGGCTCCGCTCGATACAGTCGATGGACGCACCTATCAAGGCTGGAAGTATTACAACCTCAACTGTTCCCGGTGCCACGGCGAGGATGTGATAGGCACGCTGCTCGCGCCTCACCTGATTCTCTCGCTCAAGCCAGACGGAACGATCCCCAACCAGGCGATCTTCCTGGAGACCGTGTGCGGTGGGCGGCCGGAGAAAGGGATGCCAGCCTGGTGCGCGCTGGGACTCAGCCCGGCCCAGATCGACACCATCTACGCGTATGTAAAGGGCCGCAGTGATGCCGCGCTTCATCCAGGGAGGCCAGCGCGGAGAGTGGAGTGATGGGAGGTTGACGTCATGCCGCTGCGGTGGGTAACGGTCAAACCGTGGAACGCCAGCCTGAAGGTCCGTGCCTCACACACAGGAGAGCCGATTGGCCTTCAGGAGCCGGTGCCTCGGCACCGCCGCTACCCCTCCTTCTCCCCCAGCAATCGAGCGCTGCACGCCGGGCAGGACCCGTGTGAGGTCTGTGCCCCGGGTCCACCCGATTTCAGCTCCCGCCTGCACCAGGCACAGACCACACGAAAATTCCCCTGCAGAGGATCGCTCGGGAGACCGCCCATGGCGGTACGCCTTCGACAGCTCACCATACGTCCCTCCGCCCGGTGCGCCGGATGGAAACCAGGACCCAGCCGAGCAGAACCAGGCCCAGGTAGCCGATCACATCAATGACTGCGGGAGCGTCGATCACCTGAACGCTCCCACCCGATCCAGCAGCAGCAGGAATGCCCTGGTCTCGACCTTCGCCCTCAAGTCAGCCTTGGTGCGGCTGCGACCCTCGTCCTGGCGTGCATCACGCCGGTCACCGACGCGTACGGCGATGACCGGGACTTGCGACGCCGACTTCAAGGTGGTCGAGCTGGGCTGAGGTGCTGGTAGCCGGACCATGGTGTGTCTCTCCTAATTCATTGCCAGCGGCAT
>JANOFA010000638.1:0-1303 GCA_031413355.1 Gemmatimonadota bacterium
GGCGGTATATGCAACCATCCCTCAACTGGAAAAAGCCATTGTAAAAACCAAAAAAGAAATGAATAAAGCAGCCAAAGACCTGGACTGGAGCCTCCCGGGGGTTCGGGGGAGTGGAGTCCGGATGAAGGCGAACCACCCCTACCGGGTCGTGGCGGTGTACGACAATCCGACGGGCGAGATGCTGAAGAATGGGGCGATGGCGAGCATCGTCGGGCTGTTTGCCCCGGACGACTTGCGGCAGTGGCCCTCAATCGAAATAGAGAACCCGACCTTTCAGGTCGACCTGGCGTCGCTCGAAGTGATGGGGAGTGGCGCAGAGGACCACGATCACATGGACATGGACCCCGGGTCGGCGCCGCATGAGCATAACTGAGGGAGTGGGCGATCAGGCGATTGGGGGATTTGGCGGTTGGGCGGTTGGGCGATTAGGCGGTTGGGCGCGGAGGCGAAGAGTCAACTCACGATCCGCCGTGCACCGAGCCACCGCTTCCACCACCACCGGCCGGTGATGTCATCCGGATTGAGTGCACTGACCTGGACCCCGCCGCGGGCGCTGTGGATGAATTTGCCGTTGCCGAGATACAACCCGACGTGCGAGACCTGGCTTCCGCTGGTGGCAAACGTCAGCACATCGCCGGCCCGGAGCGCGTCGATGGACTTCTCGATTGCCAAACCCTCGCGAGCCTGGTCGATGCTCCGTCGCGGCATCGCAACGCCGTGCTTGCCGAAGGCGTAGCGGATCAGGCCGGAGCAGTCGAACCCCTCCTCCCCCTCGTCGCCCCAGCGATACGGCATCCCCATCACATCCAGCGCGGTCTGAACCACGCCGCTGAGCAGCGTCGCCCGGTCCTCCGGGACACCGGCCCGGCCCAGCTCGGTGCGAATAGTTTCGGCTTCCAGCGCGGCGTTTGACGGATGATCCGATCGATCCCCGGCTGGCTGCGCATCTCCGACCGACCGGCGGCTTCCCCGATCGAGGCCAAGACGGACGCCGAGTTCGATCGCGTGTCGTGAACCCGGGCCGAGCTCGCGATACCTTCCCTCGAGGGCGACCGAGAGCCCGCGGAGCGGGAAGAACTCATACCCTGCACCGGCAGACCACGAGCCCCAGAAGCTGTCGTCCCCCCGCGTCGCAACACCGCCCTCAAGCCCGCCAATCAGGTAGAGCCCGGAGCGGCCACTGCGGAAAAGCGAGAGATCCACGCCGGCCCCCCAGAGATTGCCGATCGGGGTGCGCCCGTCGACCACCACCGCCTGCAGCCCGTAGCCGACCGGCCCGGTGATCGTGCCAGTGGACCCCAGC
>JANOFA010000639.1:0-5818 GCA_031413355.1 Gemmatimonadota bacterium
TACTCGGTTGCGAGGAGTCCCTCCCAGCCCAATCCGGAACCCTGCATGAGGCCAAGATCCGCTATTCCCCACCCCCGTCAAGGTATCGCCCCGTCACCACCGCGGAAACGTTGTAGGACGGTGTGGATCCCGGGGGACTGACGTTGTGCAGCTCAGGTTGAGTGGTGTGCTACACGTTGAACCGGAACAGCATCACATCGCCATCCTGCACGACGTATTCCTTCCCCTCCGCCCGGGCGATGCCCTGTTCCCGCGCCGGCTTCCACCCGCCGACGCGG
The DNA here is from genome assembly GCA_031413355.1 of Gemmatimonadota bacterium. Classification (GTDB taxonomy): domain Bacteria; phylum Gemmatimonadota; class Gemmatimonadetes; order Gemmatimonadales; family GWC2-71-9; genus JADJOM01. The sequence goes on from JANOFA010000639.1 coordinate 279, forward strand.
ATGAAATCATCGAACGCGACGGTCTCCGCCTTGATGAAGCCCTTCTCGAAGTCGGTGTGGATGACGGCGGCGGCCTGCGGCGCCCGATCACCGCGATGGATGGTCCAGGCGCGGACCTCCTTCTCACCGGCAGTGAAATAGCTCTGCAGCCCCAGCAGGTGATACGCCGCCTTGGCCAGCCGATCGAGCCCCGATTCGGTGGCGCCGAGCGAGGCGAGAAACTCCTGCCGGTCCTCCGGGGCCAGCTCGGCGAGTTCCGCCTCCACCTTGCCGGAGAAGATGACCAGCTCGGCCGCTTCGCCATCGGCTGCGATGGACCTCCGCAGCGCCTCGACGTGGGCGTTTCCGGACACGATCTCGCTCTCCAGTACGTTGGCGGCGTACAGCACCGGCTTGGCGGTGAGCAGGTTGAAGCCGCGCCAGACGGGCTGTTCCTCGTCAGTGGGCGTGACGGAACGGGCCGGCTTGCCGGCAGCGAGGGCGTCGCGTGCCGCGGTGAGCAGGCGGGCCTCGATCTTGGCGAGCGCATCACCGGACTTGGCGGTGCGCACGGTCTTCTCCAGCCGCTTTTCCACCGAGGCGAGGTCGGCGAGCTGGAGCTCGATGTTGATGACTTCCCGGTCCCGCGCGGGGTCCACCGAACCCATCACGTGCTGGGTGTCCGGATCCTCGAAGCAGCGGATGACCTGCACGATCGCATCGACTTCGCGGATGTTGGCGAGGAACTGGTTGCCGAGACCCTCGCCCTGGCTGGCACCCTTCACCAGTCCGGCGATATCCAGGAACTCGACCGTCGCCGGCACGATGCGCTGAGGCGAGATGATCTTTGCGATCGCGTCGAGCCGCCGATCGGGGACGGTGACGACGCCGGTGTTCGGCTCGATCGTGGCGAAGGGGTAGTTCGCCACCAGCGCCCCCGCCGAGGTGAGCGCGTTGAACAGCGTCGACTTGCCGACGTTGGGGAGTCCGACGATTCCGAGCCTGAGCATGCGGGGCTACCGGCTGAGTGAGACGAACCAGGGGGCCAGCACCAGCGACACGACGCTCATCAGCTTGATGAGGATGTTCATTGCCGGACCGGAGGTGTCCTTGAAGGGATCGCCGACGGTGTCGCCCACGACGGCGGCGCGGTGGGCATCCGAGCCCTTGCCGCCGTGCTCACCACCCTCGATGAGTTTCTTGGCGTTGTCCCAGGCGCCGCCGGCGTTGGCCATGAAGAGCGCCAGCAGGACGCCGGAGAGCGTCGCACCGGCGAGCATGCCTCCCAGCGCCTCGACGCCGAGTCCGGCCCCGATCACGACGGGGGCGGCGACAGCGATCACACCGGGCAGGATCATCTCCCGCAGCGCCGCCTTGGTGGAGATGTCCACGCAGCGGGCGCTGTCCGGCTTGGCGGTGCCGGCCATCAGGCCGGGGATCTCGCGGAACTGGCGCCGCACCTCTTCCACCATGCCGGCCGCGGCGCGGCCCACCGCGGTGAGGGTCAGCGCGCCGATCACGAAGGGCAGGGTCCCGCCGATGAACAGCCCGATGACGACCATCGGATTGACCAGGTCGAGGACCAGCGGCTGCCCCCCCTGGGCCACGGCGGCGGCGTAGGCGCTGAACAGAGCCAGCGCGGTCAGTGCCGCAGAGCCGATCGCGAAGCCCTTCCCGATGGCCGCGGTGGTGTTGCCGAGCGCATCGAGCCCATCGGTGATCTTGCGGACCGCCGGTCCCAGGTTGCTCATCTGCGCGATCCCACCGGCATTGTCGGCGATCGGTCCGTAGGCGTCCACCGACATGGTCACCCCGACCGTCGCGAGCATGCCCACGGCAGCGATCGCGATGCCGTAGAGTCCAGCCGACTGATAACTCGAAAAGATGGCGGCGCAGATGAGCAGCAGCGGCACCAGGGTGGACATCATGCCGACCGAGAGCCCGGCGATGATGTTGGTCGCGGGGCCGGTGAGCGAGGCCGTGGCGATGTCCCGCACCGGCTTGGCGCTGGTGTAGTACTCGGTCACCATGCCGATGGCGATGCCGGCCACCGTGCCGGCGACCACCGCCCAGAATGCGCCCAGCACCGGCAGCCCGGTCATGCCGATGGGGAGCTGCAGGCAGATGAAGTAGGCCGCGACCACGAACGCGCCGGCGGCAAGCAGCGTGGTGGCGCGCAGCGCGTTGGCGGGGTTGCCCCGCTCGAGGAGCCGCATGCCGGCGATGCCGAACAGTGAGGCAATCAGTCCCGCCACGGTAAGCAGGACGGGAAGCGCGACGGCATTCCCGCGGGAGTCGAGCGGGATGGCGGCGCTGGTCGCCCCAAGCGCCACGGTCGCGATGATCGCACCGACGTAGCTCTCGAAGATGTCTGCCCCCATCCCCGCCACATCCCCGACGTTGTCGCCGACGTTGTCGGCGATGGTGGCAGGATTCCGCGGGTCGTCCTCGGGGATGCCGGCTTCGATTTTGCCGACGAGGTCTGCGCCGACATCCGCGGCCTTGGTGAAGATCCCGCCACCGACCCGGGCGAACAGCGCGATACTCGAGGCGCCCATCGCGAAGCCGCTGATGATCTGGCTGTAGCGCACAAAGGCCGACTCCAGCCCGCCGGTGAGCGACTCCACGCTGCCCTGAGGCATGACCAGCGCGGTGACGATCCCGATGCCCACGAGCCCCAGGGCGGCCACCGCGAGGCCCATGACGGCGCCGCCGTTGAAGGCGATGCGCAATGCGCTGGCCTGCCCGCTGGCGCGCGCCGCCTCCGCCGTCCGCACATTGGCCTTGGTCGCCGCCTTCATGCCGAAGAGGCCGGCGGCGATGGAGCAGAGTCCGCCGAAGATGTAGGCCAACGCTGTCGGCGCGCCGACCGCCCAGCCGAGCAGCAGGGCGACCGCCAGGATGAAGGGCCCGAGAACGGTGTATTCCCGGCGCAGGAAAGCCATCGCGCCCTGCTCGATCAGCCCTGCAAGCTCCTGCATGGCGGGCGAGCCGGCGGACTGGGTCGTGATGTAGCGGTAGATGACCGCCGCGACACTGAGGCCAAGCAGGCCGGCGGCGATCGCGATCAGGGCGGGGAGGGGGAGATGCATGGGCAGGCTCTAGCCGTTGTTGTATCGGTTCATTGCGAGCTCGATTCCGTCGCGCAGCCAGCACTCCACAGCCTCGCTCATCGGATCCATGATCGTGGTCAATTCGGCCCGCTCGGCGGGGGAAAAAGCGCTGAGGACAAAGTCCGCGGTGTCCCTGGTGCCGGCCGGCAACGGGCCGATCCCAATCCGCAGCCGGGCGTAGTCCTGGCGCCGGAGCGCACCCTCGATGCTCTTCAGTCCGTTGTGCCCGCCCGCGGAGCCGGCGCCGCGCAACCGGAATTTTCCCGACGGCAAGGCGAAGTCGTCGACCAGCACCAGCAGCTCCGTCGCGGGATCGAACCCCGGAAGCGCCCGGAGCGGGGCCAGCGCGGCCCCGCTCCGATTCATGTAGGTCAGTGGTTTCAGGAGAGTGACATCGCGGCCCAGGGCCCGTCCGCGGATCTCGCGGGCGGCGGGGACCCGGCGGAATGGCAGCAGCTCCCAGCGGGCGGCAAGATGGTCGGCCAAGAGAAACCCGGCGTTGTGCCGGGTGTTCTCGTACTCCGGGCCCGGATTGCCCAGGCCGATGATGGCGCGCAGGGCCTAGGCCTTTGCGTCGGGTTCCCCGTCGGGCTTGGCCTTCCGGATCAGCTCCGGCTCCGTGCCGGCCACTGCAGCCACGGCAACCGGGGCCACCACCTCTTCGGTCCGCGGAGCAACCACCGAGCAGACCGGCAGGTTGGGATCGTTCAGGACCTTGACCTTGGGCAGCGTCACGTCCCGGACGTAGATCGACTTGCCGATGCCGAGCGGGGTCACATCGAGGTCGATGCTGGCCGGGATGTCGGCGGGGAAGCAGCGGATCTCCAGCTTGTAGAGCACCTGGTCGAGTACCCCGCCGAAGTTGCGGACCCCGTCGGAGGTGCCGGTGAGGTGCACCGGGACTTCCAGCGTGATCTCCTCGTCGGCACGGACCTCGTAGAGGTCCACGTGCAGGATGTCGGTCTGGCGCAGCGGGTGGCGCTGGATTTCACGAATGAGCGCCTTGACCGCCGTCTCGCCGTCGATCGTGATGTCGAGAATAGCGCTGCCCGCGCCGCCCGCCTTGATCAGTTTGGCCAGGGCCGCGCTGTCGATGCTGAGCGACTCGGCTGCGCGATTATGGCCGTAGATGACGGCGGGGATCCGGCCGGCACTGCGAAGCGTGCGGGCGGCGCCCTTCCCGTGGTCGGGGCGGCGGGTGGTCTGCAGGGTGGTCTGGTTTGCCATGGTCCGGTCCTTCGAGTCTCAGTCGAACAGCGAACTGACGGACTGATCGCTGTGAGTGTAACCGATCGCTTTCGCCAGCAGAGGTGCGATCGACAAAACCTTCAATTTGTCAAACTGCCGCTCGGGGGGGAGATTGATGGTGTTGGTCACCGCCACCTCTGTCACCGGGCTATTCATCAGGCGCTCGATCGCCGGCCCCGACAGCAGGGCGTGGGTAGCGCAACAATAGATGTCTTCCGCCCCGAGCCGCTTGAGGGCGTGGATCGCTTCCGACATTGTGCCGCCGGTATCGACCATGTCGTCCGGGATGATGCAGTCCTTCCCCTTGACGTCTCCCACCACATTGACGACTTCCGCCACATTGGCCGAGGGCCGACGCTTGTCGATGATCGCCAGCGTGGCGTTGAGCCGCTTGGCGAATCCCCGGGCCATCTTGGCTCCGCCTACATCCGACGCGACGACGACGAGGTCCCGCAGCGACTTCTGCCGGTAGTGGTTGATGAACACCGGCGCGGCATAGAGATGGTCCACCGGCAGGTCGAAGAATCCCTGCATCTGGTGGGAATGGAAATCCACCGCGAGTACCCGGTCCGTCCCCGCCGTCGACACCATGTTGGCCATCAGCTTGGCGCTGATGGCGACGCGGGGCTGGTCCTTGCGGTCCTGCCGGGCGTACCCGAAGTACGGAATCACCGCCGTGATCCGCGCCGCGCTTGCCCGCCGCGCGGCGTCGATCAGCAGCAGCAGCTCGATCATGTGCTCAGCCGGCGGATTGGTTGGCTGAATCACGAAGACATCCCGGCCGCGGACGTTTTCGTCGATCTTGATGAACAACTCGCCGTCGGCGAAGCGCTTCACCGTCACCTGGCAGAGCGGCTGGCCCAGGTGGGCGGCGACCTCCTCAGCGAGCGGCCGATTGGCCGACCCGGAGAGAAGAAGCATCTGGCTGCGCTGAAGCAATTCGCTCATAAGTCCAGCCGGCCAAAATAGCCGGGGGCGAGGGGTTAGGTCAACTGTGGGTGGCAGCCGTCAGCGGTCAGCGGTCAGCGGTCAGCTGACAGACGTCAGCCGTCAATCTCCGTTGTCATCCTTGTATCTCCAAAGTGGGAGGTGGCGAGGATGGGGACGCGTCGTAGGTTACCGGGTCGGGGGGCAGCTCGTTCATCCTGTGGTGTCCACACCGTTCCTCAGCGAGGGCGCCCCTCGGTTCCGCGTGCCGTG
>JANOFA010000640.1:0-2136 GCA_031413355.1 Gemmatimonadota bacterium
GCCGCGTTCGCTCACACTGCAGCGGAAGAGCATTCCGCCGCACGTGGAGGCGGCGGTGCTCACGGCGCTCGAGAAACTTCCCGCCGACCGCTTCGCCACGGCGGCGCAATTCGCCGAGGCTCTCGCCAACCCCGATGCCACCGCGATGCGCACCCACGCCGCCCGGGCGCGCGCGGGAGCGCCGAGCAATCCGGTGGCGAAGGCGCTCCCCTGGGCGCTGCTCGTGCTGGCGGGCACGGCGGCGATCTGGGGCTGGCTGCGTCAGGCACCGGGCGCTGGAAGCGGTGAAGGGGTGATTGCCTCGACCATCGTGCTGCCTGACTCGGCACCGCTCGCCTTCATTGGGAAGGCGCCGCTCGCCCTCGGAAGGACCGCGCTCGCGCTCTCGCCTGACGGCGCCACACTGGCCTATGTGGCCCAGCGAGGTGCCGGCACCCAGATCTACCTCCGGCCGATGAACCGCGACACGGTTGTTCCGGTGCCCGGCACGGAGGACGCCTGCTGTCCTTTCTTCTCTCCCGACGGGGCCTGGCTCGCCTTTCATGCCCGCGATCAGCTGAGCAAGGTGCGGCTCGGCTTCGCCGGCGCGCCCATCCCGATCCTCACGGTGAACAGCTTCTTCGGGGCGGACTGGAATGATGAGGGCTGGCTCGTCGTCAGTGACCTGCAGGGCCGTCGGCTCCTTCGGGTCAACGCCGAGACCGGTGTGAAGGAGGATCTGCACCTCACGATGAACCGGCCGCAAGTACTGCCCGGCGGTCGAGGCATCATCTCCGACACCAGCCTCTTCCCCGCAGGGAAGGAACGGCGGCGGCTCATTGCGATGGGCACCGATGCGCGCTTCGCGCCGACGGGGCACATCACCTACGCACACCAGGGTGCACTCTGGGCGGTGCCCTTCGATCTCTCGAAGCTCACGGTGACCGGCGAGCCGCTCGCCGTCGTCCCGCACCTCCGCACCGAGGCCAGCTTGGGCTCGGCCCAGTACACCTTCTCCCTCGGCGGGCTGCTGGTCTACGCACAGGGTGCGGCCAACGACCTGAGCCGTCTCGTCAGCCGCAGCCGTTCGGGGCGGGTGGATACGCTCCCGTTCGAGGCGGCGCGGTTCGGGTGTATCTCGCTGTCTCCGGATGGCAGCCGCATCGCGGCGCGGCTCGTGGATTCTGAGACGGGACAGTGGGACGTGTGGATTTACGACCTCTCGCGCGGCAGCCGGCTCCGGCTCACCACGAGCGGTGGGCTCGGCTGTCCCAGCTTCCTGCCTGACGGCCGGGTCACCTATGTCACCCGCTCTGGTGACGATGCCACGATTTCCGCCCAGGCCGCCACCGGCCGGGAGAGCCCGACCACGATCCTCACCCGCCGGCTCAACGTGAGCGGGTCCGCGGTTCGCTGGTCGCCGGATGGCCGGCGGGTGGCGGTGTACGTCACGCGGGATTCCACCGGCGTGGACATCCTGGTGCTGGATCGCGACAGCGCGGCGGTCGTCGAGACCGTCGCCGAGACCCCGGCGCTCGAGTGGGGCGGGGTGTTCTCACCCGACGGGCGGTGGATCGCCTACTCCTCCAGCGAATCGGGCACCGACGAGATCTACGTCCAGCCGTGGCCGCTCAACGGCCGGCGCTGGCGCATCTCGCGGAGCGGCGGCGAGGAGCCGCTCTGGACCAGGGGCGGTCGCGAACTGGTGTATCGCAGCGGACAGGAATGGTGGCGCGTAAGTGTGACCGGATCGGGAGAGTTCATTGCCGGCGAGCCTGAGCTGGTGGCCCGGGGACCCTGGCTCAACGTGCCCGGCGTCGAATACGCCGTGTCGTCCGACGGCGAGCGGCTCTACCTGCTCGCGCCGATGGCCGGGCCTGCCACGGCCACTCGACTGACGGTGGTGAGCAACTGGTTTTCGATCCTGACCGAAATGTCGCGGCGGGCGAGGCAGTGAGCGACATCGCTGACCGCCACGCCGCCGCTTCAGCGACGCGCTCGGGCGACGACCCTTGGAATCATGATGTCTGACGCCCCCGACCGCCTCGCCGCCGCCCTCGCCGACCGCTACCGCATCGAGCGTGAGCTCGGCCGCGGCGGCATGGCCACCGTCTATCTCGCTGAGGACCTCAAGCACAAGCGCCATGTGGCGCTCAA
>JANOFA010000641.1:0-4267 GCA_031413355.1 Gemmatimonadota bacterium
CCGATCGGCTTGTGCTCCAGATGCAGGCGCTTCTCCTGCTGCAGCCGGCCCCACTTGATCACGCCCAGGCAGATGAGGCCGAAGATGATGATGAGCACACCGCCGGCGCGCTCGAGCCACACCCGGTGGTGCTTGAGCGACCGCCCGAGTACCGTCGCCGAGGCACCGAGCACCAGGAAGATGAGGGTGAAGCCGAGCACGAAGAGCAGCGCATGGATCATGGCCGTGCGTCGGCGGCTGCCCATCTCGTCCAGCGACAGCCCGGTCAGGAACCCGATGTAGGAGGGGACCAGCGGGAGGACACAGGGCGAGAGGAAGCTGAGCAGCCCCGCCAGGAAGGCAATGGCGAGCCCGAGCGTCGTGGGATCAGTCACGTGCGAGGACCTGTCGGCGCGAGGCGCGGGGCGGGAGGGAGCGTTCAGCCAAGGACCCTCCGCTGGCAGTCGCGGCATACACCGTAAATCTCGACCCGGTGCCGTTCTGGCTGGAAGCCATGTTCATCCGCAATCATCGGCAGCATCCGCTCCAGCCGGTCATGAGTGAACTCCTCCACCTGCTCGCACTGCAGGCAGATGAGGTGCCCGTGGTGCATCTGGGGCGAGATCGGTTCGTAGCGACGATAGCCCTGGCCGAAATCATGGGCCCGCACCAGACCGCTCGTGACCAGCAGGTCCAGTGTCCGATAGATGGTCGCGAGACCGATGGGGACGCCATCCTGCTTCAACTTCCGGCGGAGCTGCTCGACCGAGAGGTGCTCTTCAGATGAAAGCAGTGCGATTGCCACCTGGTCGCGCTGGCGGGTGACCGGCTGCCTATGGTCCCGCAGGTAGCGATGGAAATGCTCCAGGAGGGCGGCGCCCTCACCCGTCGCGAGGTGCGCCATCAGCCACCGGGAACCACTCCTCGACCGGCACGGGCCGCGGGTCCTCGTCCTCAAGCCGTTTCCGGACTCCGGCCAGCAGATCGCCGAGGGTCTCGACCGGCCCGCTGCCGACCTCTTCCAGCGAGGCCTCGAACTTTCCCCGCTCCTTGCCCTTGAGCAGGTGCATGAAGCGGGCGGTGTAGATCCGGCGGCGCTCCTGCTGTTCACCGTCCACCCGCGACAGCATGGCGGTCCCCAGCTCGCGTCCCTCCCGCTTGATCGTGCGGAACTGCCAGACGCCGTCGATTTCGGCCGCCGGAATCTCGCCGGCGACATAGTCCGCCAGCCGGCCCCAGCCGGACCCGGGGGTATTGAGAATCATCCGTGTGTTTCCTTCTCCACGTAGACCCGGAGGACGGTCATGAAGTCCTGGGCATTGGTCACGACGCCGTACGCCTGGTGCGTACCACGGTCCTTGAGCTTGTTCACCACGAACTCCGTCTGGTCCACGCAGATGGTCATGAGCGGCGTGGGCACCCCGCCCAGATGGGTGTGATATGCCGGCAGCATGTTGCCCACCGCGATGGCGTGGAGTGCGGAGGCGATAAGAATGGCGCCGGTCGCCCGCACCGTGTGTTCCCGCATGGCATCCTGCGCCGCCTGCGCATCGCTGAGCACCCCCGGCAGCGGGCCGTCATCCCGGATGGAGCCGGCCAGCACGTACGGCACGCCCGTCGTCACCAGCGCGTGCATGATGCCATTGGTGACGAGCCCCTGGCGAACGGCCGCGTCGATGGACCCGGCGGCGCGCACCTGGTTGATCGCCCGCATGTGCAATCCGTGGCCGCCATCCGTCGGCCGACCGACGCTGCTCATGCCGAGCGTGGTGCCGAAAATCGCTGCCTCGATGTCATGGACCGCGACGGCGTTACCGGCCAGCATCGCCTGGACGTAGCCCTGACGGATGAACCATTCGAAATCGCCGCGGGCCCGCGAGTGGACCAGTGCCGGTCCGGCGACCCAGATCAGGTAGCCACCGCGGCGCTTCTCCTCCACCAACCGGGCCGCGAGCTCTTCGTAATTCACCGGCCGCTCGCGGCTCACCTCGGTCGACATGAAGCGGAATTCATTGGCGCTGTGGGCCCCGCCCAGGAAGCCGGCGGTGTGAACGTAGATGCCCTCCGACCCATCCTCCGCCAGGCCGATGGCGACCTCGTCCCCACGCCGCAAGCGGCGCGGCTCCATTACCTCCAGCGCCTCACCCCGCCGCAGGATGGCGGCATCCATGCGGGGCCGGGCCGGGAGCACCCAGCCGGAACCGACGCGGACATAGGTGGGCAGATTCGAGGTCGAAAAGAACCCGTCGGGCAACACGCCGTCGGCTGTGACGGCCGCAAAGCGAGCCCGCGGTGCCGCGGCCAGCGGTGGTGCGGTAAAGTCAGGCGCGAGATAGTTTTGCGGGGGCATAGACCCACTCAATCTAAACCTGCATGGGGGCGAGACAAGCTCGGGGCATTTGCCCCACCCCGGGTGGATATGCCCCACCGACACCGGAGCAGAAGGCCGCCGGCATCCGGTCAGGCTCAAAATACCCCCAATAGGTGATGATTCCAGTAAATCGCGGACGGCACGCCCCCTGCCTACGTCGCCGCCAGAGTGGGGCAGATCGCCCACTCAGACACCCCTTCCCCCGGTTTACGAATGCGTCTCGTTGCCTCGTTCGCAGTGCTGCTCGCCCTCGCCTCCCCCGTCCTTGCCCAGTCACCCGTCGCTCGTGACACGACGGGTCGGGACTCCGCAGTGGTCACCTTGCAGGAAATCACGGTCACGATAACTCGAACCGCGGAAACCGTCTCCCGCATTCCAGCCGCGATCGACGTGGTGGATCGGCGTGAGCTGCACGGCGCCCAGTCGACGCTCGGACTGGATGAATCGCTCAACAACCTGCCGGGTGTCTATGTCGCCAACCGGTACAACTATTCCCTGGACCAGCGGCTCGCGATACGCGGGGCGGGCAGCCGGGCCAACTTCGGCGTGCGCGGCGTCAAGGTGGTCCTCGATGGCATACCGCAGACCCTGCCCGACGGCCAGAGCCAGCTCACCAATGTCGATTTCGGCAACCTCCAGCGGATCGAGGTGCTGCGTGGCGCCAGCTCATCGCTTTACGGCAATGCGTCGGGTGGCGTGCTCAACCTGACCTCCGAGCCCGCGGCGCCGGGAGCCTTCTCCCAGTCGCTGCGCAGCGAGGGCGGATCCTTTGGCCTGTTCCGCATTCAGGGACGCTCAAGCGCCCGGCGGGGCGCCGCCAGCGGGACACTCTCACTCTCGCATACCAGCATCGACGGCTTCCGCCAGCTCAGCCAGGCCCGGTTCACCCAGCTCAACCTCGGCGGCGACGTGGTGCTCGGGTCGGCCACGAACCTCGGCTTGCGCTTCGGGTATACCGACGCGCCGCAGGCACAGAACCCCGGCGCCCTCAACGCCAACGAAGTCCGTGCCAATCCCGACTCGGCGGCGGCCAACAACATCCTGCGCAAGGCGGACAAGGATGTCTCGCAGGGCCAGCTCTCCCTCGCCCTCACGCACCACACCGGGCGCGGACGTGTCACCGCCACGGCATTCGGCATCATCCGGGACCTGCGGGCACCCCAGGCGATTCCCCCCTCGACCGGCACTCAGGGCCCCACTGTCGGCACCATCAGCACGATCGACCGGGCGGTCGGCGGGGTGCGCCTGAGCACGGAGCAGCACCTCGGCACCACCGAACGGGCACCACGCATCACCGTCGGCGTGGACCTGCAACGGATGCAGGATGACCGCGCACTCTACCGCGCCGTGGCCGCGGTGCAGGACACTTCGCTGCTCGACCAGCGCGAGACCGTCACCGAGATCGGGCCCTTTGCCCAGCTGCGGTGGAGCCCGAGCAGCGACATCGAGATCGTCACCGGGGGCCGGTACGACGCGGTGAAGTTTTCGGTCGACGACCATCACCTGACCGACGGCACCGACAACAGCGGCAGCCGGACGTTACGGATCCCACATACCAGCACTGGTACTACGGCGACTATTCCGTTGGTCGGCTGCCGTTGGTCGGCTGGATCAACGGACGGATGATCATGCATCCCGGCCTCTTCCCCGAGAACGCCATCCTCGGCTGGCGCAGTCCCGTCACCTCAACGATCAGACTTCACGCCAGGATCTCCCGCAACGCGGACCCATGCCCAGTGCCCCAGAACGGAATCATCTGGTCGATCGACCAGGGCGCGAACACGCTCCAATCCGAACCGCTCGCACCGGGTGAAAGCAAGACCGTTGACATCACAATCTCCGTCGCCGCAGGCGATTCGTTGTACCTCACCATCAACGGCGGCGGCGACACGAGCTGCGACACCACCAGTGTAGATT
>JANOFA010000642.1:0-8089 GCA_031413355.1 Gemmatimonadota bacterium
CCCCCTGCGACGGACATGAGTGTCGTCATCGCCGATGGGTGGGTCACGGCGGTGGGGCCCGCGGCCGCAACGAAAGTCCCTGTCGGCGCCATGCTGGTGGACGGCAGGGGGAGGTACCTGATACCGGGACTGTGGGACATGCACGTGCACCTGACGACCGAGGCGCCCCACGGTCCCGAGCCGGCTGGCAGTGATCTGCCGGTCGCCCGCTCCTATTTCCTGCCGCTCCTCATTGGGTACGGCGTCACCGGGGTGCGCGACATGGCGGGAGATCTCCGGGTGTTGCAGGCTTGGCGAAAAGCGATCGCCACCGGCGAGGTGATCGGGCCACGGATCATCGCGACCGGTTACAAAATCGGGCAGGAAAAGCCCGTGGTCCCCGGTGCCCCGCCGCGGGTGCGTGATTCCGACGCCGCGCGCCATGCGGTCCAGGCGCTCAAGGAGGCCGGGGCGGACTTCGTGAAGATCGACCTGGCGAGCGGCGACATCGCGCCCGCGGTGGCGGAGGAATCGAAGCGCGTGGGGCTGGCATTCGTCGGCCACATTCCGGTCGATGCGGACGCCGGGGCCTTCTCCGACCTCGGCATGCGAAGCCTGGAGCACCAGCTCGGCCTGCCGCTCTCCTGCTCCGGCGCGGCTGACTCACTCCGCACCCGCTTCCGCGAACTCCGTCGCCGCCCGAAGCTGCTGCTGAAGTTGTATGCCTGGTTCGGGTGGGCGAACCCGGAGGACCGGTTACGGGCCCGCATGGTCGAAACCCATGACCCGGCCCGGTGTGCCGCGCTCGCCGACCGGTTCGTCCGGAACGGGACGTGGAATTCCCCGACCCTGCATCTCCTGCGGAACCTCGGCCGGGTCGACTGGGCCCAAGATACTTCCGCGGCACGGCGCTACCAGCCGGCCGCGCTTCGACGGGTTGGGCGGCTCGAGCCTTCCGACACGCTTCGGGCGCTGCGTCAGAAGTATTATCGGCTCAATCTGGTGATCACCCGGGAGTTCTTCCGGCGGGGCGTGGGCACGCTCGCGGGCACCGATGCCCCGGTGGACGATGCGATTCCGGGGCTGAGTCTGCACGAGGAGCTGGAACTGATGGTCGAGGCGGGACTGACGCCGCTGGAAGCCCTGCGCACGGCAACCTCGGCACCGGCGGAGTTTCTCGGTCTCGCGGATTCGGTGGGGACGGTGGCCGTCGGGCGACGAGCGGACCTGCTGATCCTCTCGGCGGATCCTTCGCGGGATATCCGCAATACCCGCCGCATCGAGACCGTCATCCTCGGCGGCAGGCTCCTGCCGCGGACGCAGCTCGATGCCATGCTGGGCGGCGTGGAGACGATGATCGCGGCCTGGTAGGACCGGCTACAGCACCGCGTCGGCGACACGCACGGCGTTCGCCATCAGGGTGAAGGTGAGGTTTTTCGCCGGCAGGAAAGGGAACGTCGCCCCGTCGGCGACGATGAGGTTGCTATAGTCCCAGCTCCGGCATTCGGGCGACACGGTGAATGGCGCTGGAGTGCGGGACATCGGCAGCGTCCCCGCGTAATGGATGCTGGCGCCCTTGGGCAGCACCTTGGTCATTCCCGGTGGTACGATGCACCCCAGCTTCCGCAGCGCCTTTCCCATCGTTCGGATGACCCGCTTCACCTCGTCCGTTTCCCGACCCGCCGTACCGTAGCTGAGGATGAGCCGTGTCCGGCCGGGCTCCGCGGCGGGTGCCAGGGTCAGCGTATTGCGGTCATCGCGCCAGTCAGGCAACCAGATGTTGGCGACGGCCAGCCCGGCACGGAGTCCCTGCACGAAGCGACTCGCCGAGCCGAAATCGAGTGGCAGGCTCTGCATGATGGGATGAACCGCCGCCGCCTTCAGTGTCGTCACCTGCCCATGCACGTAGTCGGCCTCCGTCCTGCCCGTCATGCCGAGGGCCAGTTCGTGGAACTGGTAGCTCGCCATCGGCACCGGCCGACCGATCATCCCCACGCTCAGGAAGGGCAGCATGATCTGCTGATTGTCCATCAGGCCGGGCAGGGTGGCGATCTCGCCGGTGGCCTGGTAGCGGGAGTCGAGCATCAGCTTGGAAGAGCAGAGCGTCCCCGCGGCGAGCACGAAGAGGTGGCCGGTGAATCGGGTGCGTTCACCCTCCTTCAGCGGATCGGCGACCAGCCCGGTGACTCGTCCCTCGGCATCGTACTCGAAGTGGCTGACGAGCAGCCCTGGGCGATAGGTGAACTGCGGATACCGCTGACAGTCGCGCAGGGTGTAGGACGGCGCGTAGAGCGATTCCCGGGGGCAGCCCCAGAGACAACGGCCGAGGTAGTCGCACGCCTTCCGGTCGCCGAGATCCCGAGTGAGGGTGGCGACGCGCGAGCGCCCGAGGTAAACGCCGAGTTGCTGGTGTAGTGTAGTTCGGGTGCGGGCGTAGGCGGCGAGCAGTCGCTCGGAATGCGGGTCGAGCCGGAGTGGAGGCTGGTAGTCGGCGTCGAAGACGGAGAACCGCTCCAGATCGTCCCGCTCGGCGGAGATCCCGATGCGGCGGGTAATCTCCTGATAGTGCGCCCGGAGCTGCTCGTAGCGGAACGGGAAGTCGGCCAGCTCCGCATCGTTGAGTGGATAGACTCCACCGGTCCACGCCTCCGCCAGTCCCCCGCGCGCGAACGACACGACCGGATCGAAGCCGACCGAGTCGACGCCGAAGCGCCCCGGTGCTGCGAAGACGTAATCCTTGCTTGGGGGAAAGCCGTAGAACTTCGCTCCCCTGGCCGGATAGACGACCGCGCTGGTGTCGGGCCCCAGGAAGTATCCGACCGGGTCCTCGAGCGTGGACTTGAGTTCGCTGAAGGAGAGGTCGGGGCGGACCGGAGCGGGGCGCTCATGGCCCACATCCACCAGCGTCACGCGGTGACCCTTCTTGAGCGCCGACAGCGCGAAATGCACCCCGGTCGCACCGGAACCGACGATCACGATGTCAGTCATGCGCGGTGCCGGAGACGATGTGCACCGGTCCGAAGCAGGCAAGGCCCAGAAGGAGCCGCAGGACAAAGCCGGCGCCGGTGAGCCCGAGTTCGAGCAGGATCCCCACCGGCGAACCGATGGTGGCGTGATCCAGTCGTTCGTGGTAACCGGGACTGTTTTCCAGGATCGCCAGCAGGAGGACCAGGCGGTGTCGCAGCGGGCCGTGCGGCCGGAGGATGCGGGCGTAGGAGTCGGCCAGACGTGCACCGGTGGGGCCGGCGCGTGCCACGACAAGCAGCCAGCGGTCGATCAGCAGGTCCCCCCGCCGTCCCGCCGCCGGCATGGCCGCATGCCCGGCCAGGTATTTCTGGATGACGTAGCCGGTTCCGTGACTGCCGGTGAGATAGTGGCAGAACACCTCACACTCCCGCTCGAGTGCCGTAGTGGTCACGCGGGAGCGAGTGCCGCGAGCATCTGATCAATGCTGCGCATTCCGGGGCGGAGCGCCGTCGTCAGCGGGTGCGGGCGGGCGACGCTATCGTTGGCAAACGCAGCAAGTTGTCCTGCGGTGAGCGGCAGGACGGGGAAGAGCAGGGGCTCGAGTGTCGCGAGCGCGTAACGCAGCGGGGTCAGGGGGAGATGCAGAACCGGTGTCCGGGTGCCGCGCAGCCGCTGGCGGACGCCGGTGAGCAGCTCTTCAAAGCTGATCGCCTGGGGCCCTCCGGCGTCGATCGTCTGGTGCGAGACTGCGGCGCTGTCGAGGACCGCGACCAGCAGGTCTGCCAGATCGCCAACGTCGATGGGCTGGACCCGGGCTCTGCCGTTGCCGAACATCATTACGGCCGGGCCGCCAGCCAGCTTGGCGAACGCCGTACCGATCGGGCTGCCGGGTCCGAGCACAATGGTCGGGCGGATGATGGTCCAGTCGAGCCCGCTCTCGCGTACCGCGACCTCGGCGGCCGCCTTGCTCGCAGCGTAGGGGTAGAATCGCTGATCGGGGAAGCCGGCGGCGATGGTGCTGACGTAGATGAAGCGCGGGACACCCGCCTGCCTGGCCGCGGCGATGAGCGTGCGGGTGCCCTCCAGGTTGGCGTGCTGATGAGCCGCCGCCGTCGCTTTTCCGGTACTCGCCGCCAGGTGCAGGACGACGTCGCAACCCTGCATGGCCGCCGCGAGTGCCTCGACATTGCTGAGGTCGTCGCGCACAACACGGGGTGTCCGGCCCCCGGCTGGGAGGACGAGGCGAGCCGGATCACGCACCAGGCAGGTGACGTCACCGGCCGGGCGGGCGAGCAGCCGGGCCAGCAGCGCCCGGCCAACGAACCCGGTACCGCCGGTCAGGAAGAGTGAGGGCATAGCTCAAGAGTACTGGGGTGAGCCGGAGGCCGGGAAGCGGGCCTGCCGCTCATTACAGCTTGGATGGAGCCGTCGAGGCCTGCCTCGCGGGCGTGACGCTGTTGCGCCAGAGTCTCCAGCGCACCCGCAGCACACCCTTGATGTCTTCCCACGCGGTCTTCATGATGCGCACCCGGCTGTCAGGATCGTCGACCCAGGTCACTGGCTGGTCGAAGATGCGGTAGCCCTGCTTTTCCGCCAGCACCAGCAGCTCGGTGTCGAAGAACCAAGCCTGATCTTCGATCTGCGGCACGATCTCCTCGACCGCGCGACGGGAGACGGCCTTGAAGCCGCACTGTGCATCGGTGAACGATGTCCAGAGCACGGCCTTGATGAAGATGTTGTAGCAGCGGGAGATGAACTCGCGCTTGAAGCCGCGGGTGGTGTGCGACAGCCGGTGCAATCGTGAGCCGGTCGCCACGTCGTAGCCCTGGGTGCGGATCGCCGTGATCAGCTTGGGCAGCGCCTCGAGCTCGGTGGAGAGGTCCACGTCCATGTACGCCACGATGTCGGCGGTGCTCTGACTCCACGCCAGTCGCAGTGCCCGACCACGTCCCCGCTGCGAGAACTGCAGCAGTGCGACCTCGGGGAACTCCGCCATCATCTTGCGGGCGACAACATCGGTGCCATCGGTGGAGCCGTTGTCGGCGACGATCAGGCGCCAGCGGCAGCTGAACTCCCGCGACAGGAAATCGTGGGCCTTCCGCACACTCTTCTCGAGTACGTGCGCTTCGTTCAGTACCGGAATGACCACATCCAGGCTGAAATTGTCCCACGGCACCGGTGGCGCGGTCGGGATCGGTCGGGCGGGAGAGTCGGCTGGCATCAACAGGCTCCTGGGGCATTGCCGGACAGCCGGAACGCAGCACCCCGGCGGCATACTGTGGCGATTGTACCGCATCCCCACAAGTCGAGGCACCCTGGAGCCGTGCACTGGAACTCATGGAGCTTGGTAAACTATTGTCAACAAATAACTTGAATGACTCGACCGCAGCCCAATTGAGCAAGTTCAGTACCAGAATGCCAAAGCGATCGCCTCAGGCAGTTGGCTGAGCGGGGCGCTCCCAAGGGGATCGAATCGCCCAGATGAGGAAGATCACGACCGCAGCGAGCAGCATCAACGGGAGGGCGGAAACCCCTCCGCTCAGCCCGGGGAGGTACTGTGCCGAGGTCTTGCCCAGCACCGTCAGCCAGGGGAGCTGCAGCCCTTCGGTGAAAGTGCGCTGCAGGTTGTCGAACACGGTGCCCTGGCTCCGGACCATCGCCAGACTCCAGGAGACCGTGAAGGAGAGCAGTGCGACGCCGGCGATCAGCGCACGGGGCAGCCGGAGCAGCACGGCAAACGCCGCAAGGAACATGAACGGAAACACCGGCGCCAGGTAGCGGATGCCGGTGACCCACTGCAGGCGGGTGTATTGCACGCAGCTGAAGAAGACCACCAGCGCGAGACTGGAGAGCAGGCAGAAGATCGCCTCACGGCGCGGCAGCCAGCCGTCGCGCGGGCGGCACACCCACGGCGCCGCGAGGCCCAGGAGCAGCATCGGCGCCGTGATGAACAGGCCGAATCGCGAGTCGATCAACAGCATGCGGAACAGCTCCGGGGTGAAGCCGCCGACACCCTTGTAGCCGATCTCGATCCATTCCACCGGCGCCATCCAGTTTTGCGGCGGGAGGAACGGATTGCCGAAGCTGGCCCACTGGTAGAACCAGAGCAGCAGGATCGGCGGCACCGCGCCGATGGTGAACCACACCGAGAGCCGGGTCGCCTCACCCCATGAGGCCTCATCCCGTGCCCGGATCAGCCCGTAGAGTCCGAGGCCCGCAAGCACGACACCGCCGCTGTAGTCATTCAGCAGGCAGATTCCGCCGAGCAGGCCGGCAAGGAGAGAGCGGGTGCGTGCCCGGGCGAAGAGCCCGCCTGCCGGATCCCACAGCAGATAGAACGCGCCCAGCGCAAAACCGGCGATCGCGAGATTCTGATTGAGGTACGCCGCCCGGAAGAAGACCGGAGTACCGAGTCCGTAGAGCAGACTGCCCGCCAGCGCGGCCCGCTCCGACATGCCGCGCTCCTGCAGGATCCGCTGCATCAGCACGACGCTCAGTGCTGTGAGCGGCGCCATGCAGAGGGCGAGTGTGATCGCCGCGATCAGCCCGAAACGGATGTCGAGCCCCATCGCCCGGACCTTCTTGTAGAACTCGACCCGGCGCCAGCGGTCATCCTGATACGTCACGGTGGAGTCGAGATGGCCCGCGCGCTCCTGCAGGCTCCGGCTCCCGATCATGTCCACCGCCGGCTTCAGCAGCGCGTACGGCACCGCGGCAATCATCGAGATCCCCGGGTTGGCGCCGTGGTGCGCGCCCTGCACCGGTGCCTCCGGCGGATTCTGGAAGATGTCGACATGCAGGCCGTAGTACTTGTCGAGCGCGAAGCTGCGGTCGTCGACGATGCTCATGACCAGGTAGTGCTCCCGCGCGAAGTCGGTCGCGAAGTGGAGCGTGTAGAGCACCCAGCAGGTCAGGAACAGTCGCCAGCGCAGTCCGGGAATCGGCATGCTCAGTCCTCGACCACGTGGGTCTCGAATTCGGCGCGGTGGCCCTTCCAGGCGACCAGGTCGAATTGACCGTCCTTCAGGCAGTCCACCGCGCGGTACGCCATGGCGAGTGCATGGTGGGTGTTATCGTGCGCAAAGAGCCCCTGCCGCCCGTAGGTCAGCAGCCGGGGCAGTGTGCCCGACCAGGTGTCGAGGATGGCGAACGGCGTCTCGTAGCCCGGGGTGTAGATCGGGTAGGCTTGCTTGAGGCGTCGGGCGAGGACCGCGACGGCGGGACGGGGCAGCGGGACACCGGCGTTTTTCAGATCTTCGGTGACGAGGGCGCCGAGTTCCGCGTCCGACATGCTCCAGACCGCGTCGGTGGGATCGCAGGGCAGCTCGGCGCAGAGCACGGTGGTCTGGGCCGGGATTCCTGTCACCGAGTAGTTCTTCGGTTCGGAGAGCCGGGTGATGCGCAGGTTGGCCGCGGGGAAGTAGTGCGCATCGAATTCGGTGAACTGGGCGACATCGAGCTGCAGGTAGATCAGGATCATCGCCCGGTAGGTGATCGCCTGGGCGGCCGCTCGTACCGGCTCGGGGACCGGGCCGTCCAGCAGCGTCGCCAGGAGGGTGATGGGCAGCGTGGACCAGACATGGTCCGCCTCAACCCGCACCTGCTCACCGTTGCGCTCTGCGGTGACCATCCACGGCGCCGTGCTGCCGGCGGGCGGCGCGAGCTTCACGACCCGCCATCCGAGCCGGATATCTGCGCCCGCCTTCCGCGCCGCCTCGGCGTAGCCCTCGCAAATCTGGCCGAAGCCCTTCCGGGGATAGTAGAACCGGCCCGCACCGGGCGGCTTGAGACCGGGCACCGCGGAGAGCACCTTGCGCACCAGCTTGCCGAATGAACCGGCGGAGACCCGGCGTCTGGCCTGAATGGCGGAGAGGTCCTCCGGCGGCCGGCCCCAGATCTTTCGGGCGTAGGGGAAATAGAAGTGGTCGCAGATCGTGGGTCCGAGATTGGCCCGCAGCACGGACGCAAAATTCTCCGGTGCACCAGGCGGCGGCATGCGGAAACGCTACCGCATTGTAGGGCTTGCCGGTCATCGATGCCGACACCGCGGTGACGCCATGATACGCATTGATCCGCGTCAGGATCTTGCGCCGCTGCGGGTTGCCCTCGGAGGCATGCATGAACCACAGCGCCTTGACCATCG
>JANOFA010000643.1:0-2293 GCA_031413355.1 Gemmatimonadota bacterium
GTATCGATAACGGGCGTTGCAGGGCCCGGCGGCGGCAGCGAGAAAAAGCCTGTCGGCACCGTGGTTTTCGCACGGGCGGTCCGCGGCGACCCAAACGACCGATTGCATCCGAGGACCGGCCCAGGTCGCGAAGCAGGCGACCGAGCTGGCCCGTCAGCCGCTGCGGGGTCGGCACATCCGCCTCGGCCGGCGCTGCGGCCAGCACGAGACAGGCGAGCGGCTGCCGGCGACGATAGACTTCGGATCCGATTTCGCGGGCCCGGCGGGACAGGCCGCGCATGTTGTAGAGCCCGGTGTCCTGGTCGAGCAGGCTCTCATCGCGGGTGCGATCTGCATCTTGCTTCGCGGCGAGGTAGGTCCCCAGCTTGAGGAGCAGGCTTTCTCCATCGAGCGGTTGCCCGAGGAACTCCCACGCGCCCGCTCGGTAGGCTTCCAGACGCTGGACTCGGCCGGAAGGGCCAGCGGTCGTGATCAGGATGGGAGTGATGGCGCTGAACCGGGGGTCCTCGCGCAGCAGTCGGCACACCTCGATCCCGTGCAAATCTGGCATCTGAGCATCGAGAATCACCAGGTCCGGCCTGGCACTCAAGGCACGATCGAGTGCCTGTTGTCCGGTGTAGGCGCGGATCACCGTGTACCCATTCGGCGCCAGGATGCTCTCCAGCGAGCGAGCGGACCACTCCTGATCGTTGGCGATCAGAACCAGCGGGGAGCGGAGAGCAGGTGCGCGCTCGGGCATCGGGATCCTGGGGCTTCCGTCGGCTGCCGTCTCACCAGAGATCGGGACTGTCTGGGGCGACACGCAGCGGAAAGTGCAAAGAACGTGACGAGGAGTTGGGCCGACCACCGGACCGGCGCTCTAGAATACGAGATGCGCCCCCGGCAGGCAATACAACCCGTTGCCCGGCTTTCAGTTCGGATTCCGGACCTGTGAGCCGAATCACAGACCCACCGCCACGGTCGGGATCGAAAGCACTCGGGTCGCCACACGAAGCCGCCGTATCGTAGCATCAGCCCCGCAGGAAGTGTAGACTTCCGACCACAGTCGGCGCGCAGCCGACGCTTGGTCGGGTCGATCGCTGGCGTAATCGTCGAATGGTATTGCCGGTAAACGATCGATCAGGCAGGGCCGTCCGCTAGCACGCTGCGTGCTCTAGTGGACCCAACCTCCGACTTCGGAACCCATGCGTACGATGTACTCCTTGCTGTGGCGGCTCTCGGTATGGGGATTGCTCCTTTATGCCCCCATTCTGGCCGCGCAGGACATACCGGTCGACGCCCGTCGCCCATTGGTGACCCGTGCGGAACTGCAGACCGCGCTGGACCAGGCGGAGCAGATCGCAGGGTCCGAGGCCTACAGCTTCGCTTTCAGGGAAGAAACCCGTGCCGAGGCGGCCCTCATCCGGGAACGCCTGCTGGAGGGGGATTTCTATGTCGGCGACCAGGTGAACATCCAGATGGTCGGCGACAGCGGTTTTTCCGGGGTACAGACGGTCCAGTTTGGCCGCGTGCTCGTCGTCAAAGGCCTGCCGGACATCCCCATGAGGGGCGTCCTCCGCTCGGAAGTGCAGGAGTTCATCAAGACTCAGATCGCCCGTTTCATCAAGGATCCGGACGTGAAGGTCCGCCCCCTGATCCGTCTCACGATGCTGGGGGGCATTGGCCGGCCGGGGTTTTACCAGCTCGATGCCGACCTTCTGCTGAGCGACGCGCTGCTGCAGACCGGCGGCATCAGCAACTCCACAGAATTCAAGGCCTCGAAAGTTCGGCGCAACGGGATCGACATCATTGATGGCGAGACAATCGCAAAAGCGATTACGGAGGGGCGCACCCTCGACCAGCTCAACCTGCGCGCCGGCGATGAAATTGAGATCGGTCTCAAGTCCAAGACCGACTTCCTGACGACGCTGCGCAAGTATGCGGCGATCCCGGCATTGATTCTCAGCACGTACGCGGTCGGGAAGCTGGTCGGCATTTTTTGATACCTCGTAACGCAGATAGTCCACCGGATTCCTTGATGGCGCACACGACCGGCCCACGCACTGCCCGTTCAACCGCCCGGGAACGCTGGCTACGTCTGGTGGATGACACCGCGGAGTCGGTCGTGCCGCGAGGGCGCTCGGAGCTGGCCTCGCGGGCACTGAACTTCGCGCTCGCCTTTCTGGCCCTGCTGGTGCTGTCGCCCCTCCTCCTGCTGATCGCCCTGGCGGTCAAGCTGAGCAGCCGGGGTCCCGTGTTCTACTCGCAGACGCGAGTCGGGATCGACCGCCGGTGGAATCGGGCCCCGGCGCCC
>JANOFA010000644.1:0-3463 GCA_031413355.1 Gemmatimonadota bacterium
GCGAAACGAACAACCGGAAGCTGTTCCAGCCCGGTCGGCAGTGATAGCCCCTCGAATCCGGCGCCCTGCCAGCGGACCATGCCGGTCCCGGTCATCGCCTGCAGGTAGATCAGAGTCGCGGCGATCCGGTTCGCGCCCGTCGTGGCGAGGGTGGGCACGAGAATGTCGGGCGCATGCTGCGCGAAGTCCTCATAGTCCTTCCCCCAGCACCAGACCGCTCCGGCGGTGGTCCGGCCACAGGCGAACTGCTGGCCGACCGCCAGCTCCACGAATCGATGGACTCCGCTGGCTGCGACCGGGGCGTCGGATGCGGTCGCGGATCCGTCGCCAAGCGGACCCTCGCCCCAGCAGGCCGCTGTCGAATCGGTACGCAACCCGCATGCGGTGAAGCCGAGCCCCACCCCGAAGTTGCCTCCCATCCACAGGTCGGTGAACGCGAGCGAGGCGGGAACCGCCGCAGCGGCTTGATTGGCCTGCCAGCACCACGCGGTCGAATCGCTCACAGCGAGCCCACAGTGCCGGTCCGACAATGCGCCGCCAACGATGGATCGAAGCGGGGGAAGCCCGCCAACGAGTGCGATGGCCTGCGAATCCCTGGTGACGCACCACACCGCCCCCTGCTGGTCCAGACCACAGACGGAGCCATCGCGCACGGCTAGGTCAACGAAATCGTGGGTGGCATCCACCAGCTCCGGGCTCGAATCAATCCAGCCGAACAGGTCGCGGTGCGACACCGGTGGCGTGCCCCCCCCAGAATCCATCACCCCAGCACCAAAGCGCGCCGCTTACGAGTCCGCAGCCCATGGACGCGGCGGCATCGAGTCGGTCCACCCGGAATGCCTCGCCTATCGCCTGGAAGGTCACTGTCGTGTCGTCGTCCGATCTCACTCGGACGGAATTGGGTCCCGCTGAGGCGCCCAAGGTCCACAATGCCGCTGAAATCCCCTCGGCGTCGGTGGTGGTGCTCACCGGTGCGATGCTCCCACCGCCGGTTGTCACGACCCAGGTTACCGTCCTGGCGGGGAGGGGATTTCCCGACAGGTCGACCAGTCGCACCTTCAGGGTGTCCGTGAGGGCCCATCCCGGTGCGCCGGCACTGACGGGAGCCGCGACGATCACGAGCTGCCCGGGTCGGACTCCGGTCGGTGGGTCATTGCACGCCGCAAGCAGCGCCAGACCGGGTCCTGCGACCCAGCGACGGCCAGGGATCTTCATGGGGCTGGTCCGAAAGAGGGATGACAGTTGACGTTGCGGCAGCGAAACGTGACACGCAGGATATGTCTCGACCGCTCCAGCGGAAGGCGGATGGGGACGCGCGCCGGTGCAACACGTGCTATGGCACCTGGTCGAGTGTGCCGAGCGCGCGGCGGACGGCCAGCCGCGCGACGGCGGCACTGACCCGCGCCTGAATCAGCCCATCGCGCGCGGCGATGAGTCCGCCCTGAGCCGTCGTGGTCTCCACGCTGCCGGCGACACCGGCGGAAAAGCGTTCGCTCGCCTGGCTCAGCTCCAGCTCCGCCAGCCGCAGGCGCTCACCGGCGAGCGCGACCTGGTGCTCCGCCGACGCAATGTCGAGCAGCGCCTGCCGGGTTTCCGTCGCGACCTGCTGCTGTACGTCATGCTCGCGGAGCCGCTGTGCGTCGAGTCGGGCCGACTGCTCCTGCTGCCGGGCCGGGCGGCGCAGCCCGTCGAGCAGCGGGACCGAGACGAGGAACTGCAGGTTGTAGCTGCCGGCGAGACTGCCGAGGTCCCGGCCGCTCTGGGTGTACCCTCCTCCCACCGCGAGGCTCGGCAGGTACTCGAGCCCGATGGCCTTGCGGGCCCGCTCGATGACCGCGGTCCGGCCACGTTCTGCTTCCACTTCCAGCCGGTGGCCAAGCGCGAAGGCGACCGCGGCATTGGCGTCGGGGACGGTCCCGGGGGTCGATCCACCGAGCGAATCCGCCAGCCGTATCCTCGTCTCGGGTGGAAGATCGATGGCGCGGGTCAGATCGAGCAGCGTCCGGTCCCGCTGATTCCGTGCGATCTCGAGCTGGGTCCGCACCGCGGCGAGTTGCGTCCGGCTGCGGGTGACGTCGATGGCGGGGCTGGTGCCGGCATCGACCCGCTGCCGGGCCTGGCCGAGGAGCGTGGCGGAGATGGCGCTGTCCGCCTCCCGGGCGCGCACCGTCTCATCGGCGCTGAGCGCCCGCAGGTAGGTGAGGCCGGCCGTCGCGGCAGTGAGTTCCCCCACGGCGCGTGCGTCGGCGCCGCTGACGAGTGCTGAATCCCGGGCGGCGTGGAGCCGGGCGAGCGCGCTGGCGTCGAACAGCGTCTCCCGGGCCGTCGCCTGGAAACGCCAGACGGTGAACGGATCGGTCACACCGCTGGCGAAGGCGATGCCGACCTCGTCGAGGTTCAGCGTCTGGCGGATGGCCCCCGCGCCAAGGGTGAGCGACGGAAGCAGGTCGGCGCGGCGCTGGCCGACGCGCGCATCGGCGATCCGGACATTCAGTGTGGCGAGGGCCGCCGTGACGCCCCGCTCGCGCCCGAGTGCGATGGCCTGATCCAGCGTCAGGGTGGTCGGACTCTGGGCGACGAGCTGCAGCGGCAGCAGTACCAGGCCGGACAGCTGGAGGAGCGTGGAGCGGAGCGGAGTCATGGGGAGGAGCCTTCTGGAGAGCGGGCCGGTCAGACTACGCGCGACCAGCGAACTGGTCAAGGTTCGGTCGACCACAAATATGTATCTGTCGTGGAGGAAGAGGCTTGCCGCATGCGGCCGATCTTCATATCATGTGGCTACTCACCGCCGGAGGCCCGCCCTGATGCCAGAACGGTTCCTGAGCTCCGACGACTACGATGAAAACGCACACCAGCTCTACAACGAAGGCCGCCTCGACGAGGCCCTCGCCCTCCTGAAGGAAGGTCTCCAGCTCTACCCCAACACCGTGGAACTCCACGTGGGGATGGCGTATGCCTACCTCGCCCGGGAGGAGTATGCCTGGGCCCGCCGCAGTTTCGAGAAGAGCCTCACCCTGGACCCCGATCACGAGGACACCCTCGCCGGTTACGGCGAAGTCCTGCTCAAGCTGGGCGAGCGGCAGGCCGCACTGGCGGTCGAGCCCGCTCATGGGGACGCCGCGCTTGGCCAGCTTCTCCATGAGCACGCCCAGGGCCGCCTCGCAGCGCCCCTCGCTGCTGGCCTTGAGCAGGAAGTTGAGCTCCTTGTCCCGCTCGATGCTGGTGGAGGTGCCCTTGAAGTCGAAGCGCTGGGCGATCTCCTTCTGCGCCTGGTTCCAGGCGTTCTCCACCTCCATCATGTTGAGCTCGCTCACCGCGTCGAAGCTGGGCATGTCGTCCTCCTAGAGTGAATGGAGCCGCCAGGCTGCGCCCCGATAGGGCGCTGCCTCTGCCAGCTCAGAGCTCCAGCACCACCGGCAGCACCGCGGGGCGGCGCCCGGTGGTGCGCCTGAAGTGGCGCCGC
>JANOFA010000645.1:0-1047 GCA_031413355.1 Gemmatimonadota bacterium
CGACGGGTGCCAGGCCCGAAGGCCGCCCTCCCAGTCGAGCCGCGCACTTCGTACACCGAGAGCGCGGCTTGGGAGCGCGGGCCATTCGCCCCCACCCAGCGGGCCCGCTCCCGGACCGACACCCACGGACCGAGTGCGGTGATCGCTTCGATCTCGGATCGCGCCGTGGGGAGCCGGCGGAAGTAATCGACCAGACCGGAGCGGACGGCGTCGGCTCCGCGCACTTCGACCGTGATGGAATCCCCGGCCAGGCTGAGCCAGACGAAGTCCGGGGTCACCAGGCGGACCACCGCGTCGATGTCGTGTTCGTTGTACGCGGCGAAGTAGTGGCGCACCACGCTCAGCGACGCGGAGTCGGTGGCGGCTGCGGCGGGAGCGGTCCCCTGGGCCTGGATCGTCGTGCGGGGTAGCAGGAGCAGGGCAAGCGCGAATCCAAATCCGCCCAGCGCCCACCGCCTATCGCCCCAGTTGCCCACTCCCATCGCCTAGAACTTCACCTGCGTGATCCGTCCCTGCGGCCCGACCAGCCATCCCGCCTGCGGTGTGGCGAAGTCGGCGCTCCAGTAGCTCAGGGTATCGAGCGCCTGCCATGTCGTACCATCGTCCGTGGTGACGGCGGCGCCCTTCGGACCGACGGCGACGAAGCGCGGCTGCGTGCCCGGCACCGTCACCGCGCCAAAGACTGCGCCGGCAAAGGTCGGTCGCGTGCCGAGCTTCCAGGTCAGGCCGCCATCGTGGGTGACGACCACGTTGTCGGTCCAGCTGTCGGCCACGGCGATATCGCCACCGACCGCGATGCCAACCTCCGGAGAGCGGAACGCAATCGAGGTATGGCCGGTGGTGCTGCTGCCCTGCACGATCGGCGTGGATACATTTGTCCAGCGCTTTCCCCGATCGGCAGTTGAGAACAGTCGCGCTGCCTTCCCCGCGCCGGTCGCCACCCACGCCATCTGCCTGCCCAGTGTGATCACGCAGGTGCCGCTCGCGGCAAAGGCGCCCTCGCCCTCCGTGGCCCCATCGAGATAGCGCTGCTCCCACGTCTGGCCG
>JANOFA010000646.1:0-3039 GCA_031413355.1 Gemmatimonadota bacterium
GCAGGCCGAGCGCCCAGAGGCAAGATCGCATGGCTGGCCGGCGTGAAGGGGATTGCTCCGCCGATAATGCCAGTAAACCACCCTTTCCGCCAGCACTGCGGTACCGCGCGCCGCTCTGCCCTACTGCCCTGCCTGGTACACCACCCTGCCCCCCGCCACCGTCGCCCGGATCCGCGCGGTCTCGATCGCTTCCGCCGGAAGGCCGAAGAGATCCTGATCCAGCAGCACGAGATCGGCGCGGTAGCCCGGCTTGAGGATGCCGCGGGTCGTTTCGGCGAAGACGCCGTAGGCGTTGGTCACGGTGTATGCCCGGAGCGCCTCATCGAGCAAGATCTTCTCGGCGGGCAGCCAGCCAGCGGGGTTCTTGCCATCGAGTGTGCGGCGGGTGACGGCGGCGTACAGGCCGAGAATCGGATCGAGAGGTGCCACCGTCCAGTCGGAGCCGAAGACGAGATGCGCTTTCGCATCGAGTAGCGAGCGGAAGACGTAGCTGTCGCTCACCCGGCTGCCGAGCCGCTTGCCGGCCCAGCGCCCGTCGTCAATCACATGATACGGCTGCATCGATGCGAGGACACCCTCGGTCGCCATCCGCTGCACCTCCTGCGGCCGCAGATGCTGGGCATGCTCGATCCGGAAGCGCCGGTCCCTCGGCCCGTGCACCCTCGCGACGCTGTCGAAGATGTCGAGCACCAGGCTGTTGGCCTTCTCGCCGATGGCGTGGACCACGACCTGCAGCCCGGCGGAGTCGGCCCGACCGATCTGGCTGCGAAGCGAATCCTCCGGTGTCGTGAGCAACCCCGACGTGGTCGGGTCATCGGCATAGGGCTCGAAGAAGAGTGCTGTGGTCGAGCCGAGCGACCCGTCGATGAACCCCTTCACTCCGGCAAGACGGATCCAGTCATCGCCGGGACCACGTGTCTTCAGGCTGTCCGCGACGCGGGCCCACTGGGACAGCGCTGGATAGAGCGACACCCGGAGCGTGAGCGCACCGGCCTGCCGGGCCCGGCGCAGCCCGGCCACTTGCGACCACTCCGCACTCACCGAGCCGATCGCGGTGACGCCCTTTGACGCGGCGAACTGCATGGCGCGGGCGAGCGCCGCATCGACCTGGGCATCTGTCGGTTCGGGAACGACCCCGTAGACCGGGTTCATCGCTTCGTCCTTGAGTACGCCAGTTGGTTCCTTCGTGCGGGGATCGCGGACGATCGTGCCACCGGCGATATCCGCCGTCGCCCGGGTAATCCCTGCCGCCCGGAGCGCGAGCGAGTTGGCCACGCCCATGTGTCCATCGAGCCGACTGACAAAGACCGGATTGCGCGGCGTCACCGAGTCGAGCCATTCGCGCCGGGGCAGCGGTGTTCCGGGCCAGCGCTCGTGATCCCAGTCGCCGCCCAGGATCCATTCCCCCGGCTGCCGCTCGGCGGCGAACGCCTTGAGCCGGCCGATGAACTCCGCCGGCGAGTCAGCGTCCCGCAGATCCACGCTGGCGAGCTGGAAGCCTCCACTCAGGAAGTGGACGTGGGCGTCCATGAAACCTGGCGTGATCAGTGCCGGCCCGTTCTGCAGCACCCGGGTGCTGTCACCGATCAGTCGGGCCACCGTGGCGCTGTCGCCCACCGCGATGATCGTGTCGCCGCGCGCGGCGACGGCCTGGGCGTAGGGGAAGGTCGAGTCGCCGGTCCACACCTTTCCGAAGACGACGAGATCAGCCGGCGCAGGCCGGCTGCAGGCCGAGGCGAGCAGCAGGAGCGAGAGGCGAAGGGCGAGCGGCAGGGAGATTCGGCGCATGATCACCGCGCTGAATGGGGAAGCGCGGTCCGATTAGCGAGCAGGTCGCGAACATCGAGCAGCACTTCGAGCATGAGCTGGTCCCGCTGGTAGGCGGCGTCCAGCTCTTCCATCCGGCGGGCCTGCTGGTCGCCCTTGGCGCGATCGAACTGCTCGCGATAGGTGACTTCGAGATTGCTGAGGATCTGGTCGCGAGGGCGCATGGTGTTGGGAGTAGGAGGTTGGGCGGTTGGGTGATTAGGCGATTAGGCGATTAGGCGATTGGGCGGTTGGGCGGCAGGCTGAGCACTGAACGCTCCAAGCGAACGGCCAACGGCCAACGGCCAATGGCCAACGGCCTTCTTCTGACGGCTGACGGCTGACGGCTGACGACAGTAGCTTACTGCCTCACCCTTTCCCCTGCCACCATGCGCCCGATTCTCTCCCTGTCGTTGCTGGTCCTGCTTGCAACCGCCGGCTCTGCCCAGCAGAAGCCGCGCGCGCGGGAGCTCGGCATCCCGTTCAATGGCACCCCCGGCCCGCTCAATGCCATCACCGACGTGGCTGGAGTCGAGGTCGGCCATGTAACGCTCATCCGCGGCGAGGGCAGGCTGGTTGTGGGCAAGGGACCGGTGCGGACTGGCGTCACCGCGATTCTCCCGCGGGGCAAGTCCAGCGATCCGGTGATGGCGGCGTGGTGGACTCTCAACGGCAACGGCGAGATGACCGGCACCACCTGGCTGGAGGAATCGGGCTTCCTCTGGGGCCCGGTGATGATCACCAACACACTGAGTATCGGGGTGGTGCACGATGCCGTCATCGAATGGGCGATCAAGCGGAACTACGACGACTTTCTCTGGGCCCTCCCGGTCGTGGCGGAGACCTACGACGGCGGCCTGAACGACATCAAGGGGATGCATGTCACCAAGGAGCACGCCTTCCAGGCCCTCGACGCGGCGAAGTCCGGACCGGTCGCGGAGGGTAATGTGGGCGGGGGCACCGGCATGGTATGCCACTCGTTCAAGGGCGGGATCGGCACCGCGTCGCGCCGGCTCGGCGCCGACATGGGCGGCTACACGGTGGGCGTCCTGGTACAGTGCAACTACGGCGGCCGGCGCCGGCTCAGCATCGCGGGGGTTCCGGTGGGGCCGCAGATTCAGGGCGCCGAGCAGTGCGTCGGCGTCGCCAACCCGTCGGAACCGTGGGCCCGGGAGCTGCCTCGCTGTGACGCCAAAACCTCCGGGCTGCTGCCGACCGCGGCGCGGGAGGAGC
>JANOFA010000647.1:0-7817 GCA_031413355.1 Gemmatimonadota bacterium
TGTAGACCTTGACTGAGGAGGTGTCGCCCGGCTTTAGTGGGTACTGCGTCACCCACGGGAAGGCGAACGATTTCCCAGCCTCCGTCGTGGAGTAGTAACGCTGCAGATAGTGAAGATCCTTGTGTTTCTCGAGCGACTTCACATTGGGTCCAACGGCACCGTCTGGGCTCAGGGCCGCCGTGGCGTGGATGGCGAAACGGAGCAGGGCCTCCCGGTCGGCCTCACCGAAACGACCGGAAATCTCATCCGCCACCGTGACAACGCCGATCAGCTGCTCCATGCGGCGCAGCGGCACGGATACGAGCGAACGGATCCAGGATGCTGGCGCGGCGACACCGGCTTCCGGCACCCAGTCCGTTGCCAGGACGCCTTCGATGGCCTCCAGCGCGACGCCCTCAAACCCGAACTCACGCGGCCGACGACGGCCCAGGTCAGGACCGAACTTTCCAATCGCGCCCAGGCAGACCAGCTCGTCGCCCTCAATGATCGAGACCCTCGCCGACGGCGCTTCGATCACCGCGGCCGCCGTCCGGCAGACCTCCGCCCACGCGTCGGCTTCCTCAAGGTGGCCAGCGGCCAGCAGCGCCATGCGGGCCGCCGCGCGGACTTCGAGGACGTTGCGCGGATGCGTGAGACTCGGCGCGCCGGCGGGTGCGGACCAGAGACTCGACGCGAGCGACGCGAGCCGGGAGAGGGTCGTGGCATCGCTGCGACGGAAGTGGCCGAGGTGACGATGGTACAGCATGAAGACGG
Source organism: Gemmatimonadota bacterium (assembly GCA_031413355.1). GTDB lineage: Bacteria > Gemmatimonadota > Gemmatimonadetes > Gemmatimonadales > GWC2-71-9 > JADJOM01. Next base: position 754 of record JANOFA010000647.1, read on the forward strand.
CGACGGGGCGTCCGGCAGTCATGACAGGGACGGCCATCACATCGACGGTACGCTCATCCTGCCACAGCGCCGCCTGACGAGCCCGCGGCGGCGGCTCGGCGCCACTCATCATCCGGCCGCGGTACCACGCCTCCCCGGCGACGGTGCCCTCGAGGGCGTGCAACTCGCCGATGGCGGGCGCATTCGCCCCGCGCGACTGCAGCACGGCCAGCATGGCGCCCTGCGGCACGAGCAGCGCCGCGCCGGTTGCGGCGCTGGCTTCAAGAGCGAGATCGAGGAGGATTCCGGGGCCATCGGACTGCGCGGCAGGCAGCGCGAGGGAACGCGGGACAGTGGACTGATGCGCGGACTGCGTGGTCATGAGCGCTCCTGTACACCCGCCGGCAGCATGTCGGCTGGGAACTGGAGGCCCGAGGGGGGACGGACCCTATGACTGCCTGAATCTAGGAGGGAACACCACGGGAACTCAAGAGTCTCCGAGGAAGGAGATGTCGAAGCGCTTGACTTTCAGCGCGGCGGCGAAGGCCGACTTCTCGGCGGCCTTCATGTACGCCTCGCGCGGTTCGACCAGTTTCTGCTCCACCAGTTCCATCAATGCGTCGTTGAGGGTGACCATCCCGCCCTTGCGGTTGGTCTGCATGATGGACGGGATCTGGAAGGTCTTCCCCTCCCGGATCAGGTTCGATACGGCGGGAATCGAGAGCAGGATTTCCTTGGCTGCGACCCGTCCCCCGCCCACCTTGCGACACAGCACCTGGGCGATCACGCCCTTCAGCGACTCGGCGAGCATCACCCGCACCTGCGACTGCCGGTCCACCGGGAACTGGTCGATGATCCGGTCGATGGTGGACGGGGCCGTGGTGGTGTGCAGGGTGCCAAAGACGAGATGTCCGGTCTCGGCGGTCTCGATCGCGATGGCGACGGTCTCGAGGTCGCGCAGCTCGCCGACGAGGATCACGTCGGGATCCTCCCGCAGGGCGGCGCGCAACGCATTCTTGAACGATTGGCTATGCTGGCCCACCTCGCGCTGGGTCACGACACACTTCTTCGGCGGGTGCACGAACTCGATCGGATCCTCGATGGTCAGGATGTGGTCGGTCCGGGTGCGGTTGATCAGATCCACCAGCGCCGCCAGCGTCGTCGACTTGCCGGAACCGGTCGGGCCCGTCACCAGGACCAGCCCCTTGGTGAGGTAGCACAGCTTCTGGATCTCGGGGGAAAGCCCCAACTCCTCCGCCGTCAGGATGCGCGACGGGATGACCCGGAAGACCGCCATCGGACCGCGCCGCTCCTGCGCCGCGTTGCAGCGAAAGCGGGCGACACCGGTCACCTCCCATGCCCAATCGACATCCCCTGTTTCCTTGAAGACCTGGGAATCGGCCGGCCGCATGAGCGAGGTGATCAGTCCAAGGAGATGTCCCGCCTCCAGCACCGGACCCTCGAGCCGGAGCAGTTCGCCGTCAACCCGGATGATCGGCGGCTCCCCGGTGCGCAGGTGCAGGTCGGACGCGCCCCGGTCCGAGGTCTGCCGGAGCAGCTGCTCCATCTCCACCCGTTCGGGCCCGCCATCGGTGGCCACGCTGAACATCGCGCTACGGCGACCCGGCGTCTTCGTCGCTGGGTCGGCGGCTCCCGGGTCCACCGACGCCGCAACAGGCACCGGTGTCCCGGCGGCGCCCGGACCCCCAAGCGGCCGCGCCGTCACCCGCAAGCCCCCAGCTTCCGGCGCCACCTCGAAGTCCACGCCACCAGCCGGGCCGGAATATTCGAAGTGGAACGGCGTGTTTCCCTCGAGCTGGGCCTGCACAGCGAGGGGCGCCACCTCTCGCAGCAGCCCGAGGATCTGTGGGCCGGTGAGCGCGGCCGAGTTGACCGCACGCTCCGCCCCGCCCATGAGCAGGCCGATGGGGCGCCCAGGGGAAAGCACCAGACCCTCGGCCTTGTGGTCGTGCAGCGCCTGCAGGAAACGATCGAGTCGGGCCACGGGAGTCAGGAGAGAGGGCGGGCGGCGCGGACGTGGCGCCGGTTGAGACAGAGCGATCCCTCGGGCGTCACCAGCAGGAAGAAGCGGTCATGGGCGTTGAGCAGGTCGAGCGCGCGCGAACGATTGGGCGGCAGCTCACTCATGGCTATGCCTCGGTACTCCACCCCGCCCACCATCCTGACCTCCAGCGGGAGCATCCGGGCGCTGGTCTCCCGTGCGGGATCGATGCCGGTTGGTGGGGTGGTATATGTCAGAGCCGCCACCTGTTCCTTGGAGACGAAGACGACTTCCCCGCTGGGCAGACTGAGGGGGAAGAACGCATCCTCCCGGTTCAGCAGCTCGATGATCGTCTCCGGCCCGTCCCGCCATGCCACACGCGGCTGGAGGTGAACCTCGCCCTGGAGAGCGAGGCCCTCCGCGAGAATTACCCGCGCAGTGCAGCGTTGGGTGGCGGCCCAGTCGGTCATCATCCTCTAATCTCGACCCCCGCCTCGCGTTCCTGAAGCCGGATGGCCTCCAGGTAGTCGGCCGACTCGCCGAGAGCCGACCGGGCGGCGGCCAACCGCTCGGCGGCGAGATGCAGCAGCGGCCCGGGGATCCCCTGTTGCTCAAGGAACCCGACCGCGATTCCGACGTCCTTCGACAGGAGCGCCAGCCGGAAGGTATTGGGATAGGCGCCGGTGAGCACCCGATCCGGTACCAGTCCCTCGGTCACGAACGAGCGACCGGAGGAGGCATTCAGCACTTCGAGCGCCTTGCGGGCCGGAACGCCGGCGCGAGCCAGGGCGGTGAACCCCTCCGCAAAGGCGAGGATGTTGACCGCCAGCAGGGTGTTGTTGACCGCTTTCATGGCGCTACCGGCTCCCACGGGGCCGAGATGCTCGATACGCTTACCGAACTGCGCCAGCACCGGACGCGCCCGGGCAAAGGTGGCCGGGTCCGCTCCCACCATCACCGTGAGCGCGGCCGCCTCGGCGCCGTTGGTCCCCCCGCTCACCGGGCAGTCGGCGTAGCTCACCCCCCGTTCCTGCATCCGCCGGCCGATGTGCTGCGCCGACTGGGGGTCGCCCGAGGTGCAGTCGAGAAAAAGGGTACCCTCCGCCAGACCTGCGAGGAGCCCGTCGGGACCGTCGAGCAGTCCGAGCACCTCGGCCGACGTCGGCAGGCAGGTAAGCACGACATCCGCGCCGGTGACCGCAGCGCGCGGTGTCGTGGCGACGCGGCTCGGAAATGTTCGGGCGAATTCCTCCGCCCGCGCCAGGGTGCGGTTCCAGACGGTGAGCTCCCCCGCACGCGCGAGGTGCATCGCCATGGGACGGCCGATGGCACCAAGTCCGAGAAAGGCGAGGCGCACCGGCTCAGGCCGGCTCGGCTGTGGCGCTCCGCTGGCCCAGCTCGCGATCGAGCATCACCAGCGCGGCCTGGTTCTCTCCCACGCGGCGGACGCTCTCCAGCACGTGACTCGAGTTCTTCTCCTCCTCGACCTGCTCGGTGATGAACCACTCGAAGAACACCTGGCTGGCGAAATCCCTCTCCTTCAGGGCCAGACCGTAGACCTCTTCGATGCTCTTGGTGACGCTCTGCTCGTGATGCTTCACCTTCTCGAACACCTCCAGCACGGTGGTGAAGTCGGTGGCAGGACCGGCGAGCGACTGCAACCGGACTCGGCAGCCACGGTCGATCAGATGATCGAAGATCTTCATCGCGTGCATGGACTCTTCCCGGGCCTGCAGCCGGAGCCAGGCGGCGAAGCCGGGCAGCGTCTGATCCTCCATCCACGCCGCCATCGAGAGATAGGTGTAGGCGGACTCGAATTCCTTGCGGACCTGATCGTTCATCGCCTGCTGCAGGGCGGTCGTCGGCTTCATGGTGTCACTCCGTGAGTGGTGTTGCGCGGAGTGAACGGTAGCCGGGAAGGGGGAACGGGAAAAGGCGGCACGCCAGCCGGCCGGGGCCAGGCCACCGCGACCGCTGGACGGCTGGCCGGACGGCGACGGGGAGGGCAGATTGTGGGCGGGCCGGATCACAGGGATTGCCCATGACTGCCCAGCAGGATCAGGCCGATGCCACCCAGGATCATGCACGTCGACCTCGACGCGTTTTTCGTCGAGGTGTGTCGCCAGCGTCACCCGGAACTGCGCGCGCTCGACCTCCTCGTGGTGGGCGGACGCCGGGAGAGCCGCGGCGTGGTGCAGTCCGCCAGCTATGGCGCGCGCGCCTTCGGAGTACGCTCCGGCATGCCGATCGCCCAGGCGGTGCGGCTCTGCCCCGGCGCCACATTCTTCCAAGGAGACTTTGATCATTACCGCGACGCGTCGCGCACGGTGCGGCAGCTGCTGACCGGCTTCTCCCCAACGGTGGTGATGGCCTCGCTCGATGAAGGCTATCTCGACTTCACCGGCACCGAGCAGCTCCATCCGCACTCGCTCCTCCCTGTGGCTGAGCGGCTGCGGCAGCGGATCTCGCACGACACCGGCCTCGACTCGAGCATTGGTATCGGGCCCAACCGGATGGTCGCAAAGCTCGCCTCCGACTATGCCAAGCCCCGCGGCATCTGCGAGGTGCGCGCCGGGTGGGAGGCGGGGTTCCTGGCCGGCCTGGAGTTGAGGGCGCTGCCCGGCATCGGGCCGCGCACCGCGGAACGGCTGACCCGTCTCGGGCTGACCGAGGTGCGGCAGGTGCAGGAGAAATCCGAGGGGGAGCTGACCAGACTGCTCGGCGATTTCGCCCGCGAACTCAAGTGCCGGGCCCATGGCGGTGGCTCGGCCGGACTGCATCCCGAACGGCAGGCCCGCTCGGTCAGCCGGGAGACCACCCTCAGCCGCGACACCTCGGACGAGCGCTCGCTTGACCGGCTGCTGGTGAAGTTCGCCGGGCTGATTGCCGGTCAGCTCCGCACCGAAGGCCACGTGGCGCGCACCATCGTCCTCAAGCTGCGTCACGCAGATTTCCATACCGTGACCCGCCGCCGCACGCTGCCGCAGGCGACCGACCTCGATCAGGAGCTGCTGGCTCCCGTGCGGGAGCTGTTTCGCCCCGCCTTCGCGGAGGCCCAGCGCCGCAGGCAGGCCATCCGCCTGATTGGCGTGGCGGCGACCGGCCTGAGCCAGTCTGCACCCGTCGACCTCTTCGAGCCGCCCGCCCGCACCCGTCTGCGCGACCTCACCCACGCGGTCGACCAGGTCCGGGCCCGTTTCGGCTTCGATGCCGTCACCCCAGCCGAGACCCTCGGCCTTCTTCGACGGAAACGCGAATGACCCACCGCCGCGCCCTGCTGCTCGCCGCGATCACCGCGCTCAGCGTGACACCATCCCGGTCACTCCTTGCGCAGGAAACGACGGCACTCCTTGGCAGCTGTCTCACTGGCGAAACCGCAGCCTGCGTGCTCGTCGCGCCCCGACTGGCGACCGGCAGTGGCATCGATGCCGATCCCGGGCGGGCCGCCCGTCTCCTGCTGCTGGCCTGCGATCTGGAGAACGGGGGCGGGTGTGCGGAACTGGGGCGCTGGTACAGTCGCGGACTGCACGTCAGCAGCGACCCGAGCCGGGCCATCACCCTGTTCCGGCGCGGCTGTGAGGTGGGCGACGGGGGTGCCTGCAACGAGGCGTCGCTGGCCTACGAAGCCGGCAACAGCGTGGTGCCGAACATGAGCACCGCGGCGAGCTATGCCGACCGGGCCTGTACCCTGAAAGCGCGCCAGGCGTGTCTGCGACTGGCGGAATGGCTGGAGCGGGGAACCGGGATCAGCCCCGATGCGGGACGGGCGGCGGGCTTGTACCAGAAGGCCTGCGACCTGGAGGAGGCCAACGGATGCCTCCGACTGGGGGTGATGTACGAAGAGGGACGCGGCGTCGAGCGGAGCGAGACGAGAGCCCTGGTGCAGTATCGCCGAGCCTGCCGCATGGGCAGCGCGGTGGCCTGCCGGCTCCCCCTGCTCCTCCGGGAGGGACGGGAACCCTAGAAGTCCTTCGCTTCGAACTTGAGTCCCACCGAGCCGCTCGCCCGATCCACTTCCTTGCCTAACTCGCGAAACGTCGCGCTCCCTCCCGCCGGCATGGTGGCCTGCACCGCGCTGTTGAGGAAGAGGGGGTAATAACCAATCCGTGCGCGGACCGCCCCTGGCTGTACCCGGCAGCCACACACCGATGCCCTCGCCGAACCCGCATTGATGACGATTGCCAGCGACTGGTCGGTGGTGTTGGTGATCAGTGGGGCGAACACCGGCTCCGGGGCGCTCCCCGCATCGATCACCCGCAGGATCTCCCCCTTGGGCTCGGCCTCACTCAGTGTACCCTGCAGCGCCACGCCGAGCGGTTCGCCCTCCGGGCCGCTGGGCCGCACCAGGTACCAGGGAGCGGCGAGTGGCATGCCCCGCGGAATCTTTTCCCGCACGGTCGTTCCCGCGGCGACTTCCACCTGCCTCCCGCCCACCGCGAATCGCACCGGCTCGACCAGCCGGTTGTGCACCACAAGGATCGCGGATCTGGGCACGAGCCCCCACGCCACCGCACCGAGGGCCGTCAGCAACAGCAGGAGCCATGGCCATCGCGATCGTGATGGGGGAGCCGCTGGGCGAGCGGTAACCGCGGTTTTCACCCCGCCCGCCGCCGGGCCGGAGAGCGGTCGGGCCGTGCCTTTGGCTGCCGACCGCTCCGCACTCGGCATCTGGACCGTCGCCTCTTCGCTGTCGAGCTGACGTGCCACCCGCTCCGCGCTGACCACATCCTGCGCTCCGGAGAGGCGGCCAGTGGACAGCGCATCAAGCACCATCGCGGCGGACTGGTAGCGCTCCGCCGGCCGCTTCGCGAGGCAGCGGACGATCAGATCGGACAACCAGCGCGGGATCCGTGCATTCTTGGCACTCGCAATCGGCGCCGGCTCACTCAGGTGCTTGCCGACGATTTCCTGCGAACTCTCGCCTTCGAAGGGCGGAGTGCCGGTGACCATCTGGTAGAGCACCGCACCCACCGCGTAGAGATCGGACCGCGCGTCGACATCCCCCTGCCCCAGCGCCTGCTCCGGACTCATGTACTGCGGCGTGCCGACCACGAAGCCGGTCTGGGTCTGGTGGCCCGCACCG
>JANOFA010000648.1:0-1249 GCA_031413355.1 Gemmatimonadota bacterium
CGGCGCCTGCTTCCAGGGCGCCGTCGGCGACGAGGTCACGGTGGGCGGGCGCAAGCTCATCGGCAGCGCCCAGCTCCGCCAGGGTGACGCGCTGCTGCAGCATGGCAGTCTGCTGCTCGAGGATGATCAGACGGTCGTGCGGCAGGTCTCCCGCGGCCGTGTGGGCACGGGTGGCGAGATCACCCTGAGCGAAGCGCTGGGCCGACCGGTCGGTTTCGAAGAGGTGGCCGACCTGATTGGCAATGCCTTCGGTCGGTGGCTCGCGCCCTCCAGCACGCTAGATGATGCCACGGCCGACGAACTCGTGGCCCGCCACGCCGCCCGCTTCCGCGACCCAGCCTGGACCTGGCGGCGGTAGGGCGCTCTTCCCGCAGCACTGGTGGCGCCGGCTCGCCGCACGGCCTTACCTTAGAGCAGCCATGCGCTGCTCCCCATTCTCCCTCGCGCTCTGCCTCCTTTCCGTTGCTCCACCGCTCGCGGCCCAGCAGCCGCCCGATGGTGGAACGCTCATCGTCGCCGGTCCGCGGGAAGCCTTGAGTCCGGTCCCGACCCTCTGGCGCAACGACCAGTTCAACCGCGAAGTCAGCGACCTGCTGTTTCTCCGCCTGGCCGATGTCGGCCCGGAGGTCAGCACCACGAACGAACGGAGCTTCCTCCCGCGACTTGCGTTGCGCTGGAAGCGGTCGGATCCGCGCACACTGGTCTTCGAGCTTGATCCCCGCGCCCGATGGCGGGATGGCACGCCGGTCACCGCAGGGGACGCCGTGTTCGCGCTGAATCGTGCGCGGGATGCGAAACTCTCGCCCCAGCTCGCCACGCTGCTGCGGCGCATTTCCAGTGTGACGGCCACCGACCCGCGCCACATCACCGTCCAGTTCACCGAGGCCTATCCCGAACAGCTGTACGATGCGACCTACCACGCCCCGCCGCTACCGGCCCACCTGCTCGTCTCGATTCCGCCGGAGTCACTGGCCACGTCGGCATTTGTCCAGAACCCGGTCGGCAATGGCCCCTACCGATTCAGCCGCCGCGTACCGGGCCAGCTGCTTGAGCTGGCCGCGAACAACGCCTTCTTCCTCGGTAGACCCGCGATACACCGGGTGCTCTTCCTTGTCGCCACCGATGGTGAAGCTCGGCTCAACCTGCTGCTCTCGGGCACCGCGGATGCGGCCGACAACATCTACTCCCTGCCCAACCCGGCGCGGGTCGAGAAGCTGCCGGACTTCTTCTACTACCCCGTCCCCGGCCT
>JANOFA010000649.1:0-2756 GCA_031413355.1 Gemmatimonadota bacterium
ATCGGATATTCGAACTCGAACTGACGGTCGCCATGGACGATTGGCGTGGCACCCGGGTGCGGTTCGACCTCGAAGCGCTGGGCGGCACGACCCAGCTGCACTTTGGGCATATGGGCTGGCCCGGCGCGACAGCCCACTTCCAGACTTCCAGCTATTGCTGGGCCATGTACCTCCGTATTCTCAAGCGGTACGTTGAGTTCGGGGAGCGCGTGCCCTACGAACGGCGTCTCGCGGTCTGAACCCGCATGAACGCGGCGTCTCAGCCCCACGCATCGAGGAGTGAAAGGAGCGATCCGGTGGCCACGATCTTCGATCCGCAGGCGTGCAACAGCCTTCTGCAGCGGGTCAGCATGCTGACGGCGGATCGGCCCGCACAGTGGGGCCGCATGACCGCACCGCAGATGATCTGCCACCTGACGGCCAGCCTGCCGACCAGCGCCGACGGGCCGCGGGCTACTGCCTCGCACACCGCGCTGTCCCGTTTCCCGGTCAACTGGATCGTGATCCACCTCTTGCCGTGGCCCAAGGGCAAGGTGGAAAGCCCGCCGGAGTTTCTCTCACTCGCCCCCACCAATTGGGACGCCGACCTCGCCATGTTGGGTGCGGCGCTTGAGGGCGTGGCGGCCCGCGGGCCAGACGGCGCCTGGCCGTCGAGTCCGGTCTTCGGCCGGATCGGGGGGAGGACGTGGGGTGCCCTGCTGGGGAAGCATTTCGATCATCACCTCCGCCAGTTCGGCGTGTAGCCGGCGGGGAGACACCGACGGGAGTGGTTGGACCCAGATTGGAGGCACCATGGTACGCATCACCCCTGGTCCCATCATCGTCGCCCTGCTGGGCTGCCTGGGCGCGGCAGCGCTCGGCCTGACGACGTATACCCTCCCCATTCAGGGAGCGGCTTCCGATCCCGACCTCTACGCACTGCTCAGCGCGGCACTGCACGACTCGCCCAAGCAGCTCCCGCCGATATCCGTTACTCTCGCCGTCGAAGCGGTAGCCACGGAACCGACGGCGGGGGATTCAGCATGGCCCGAACGTGCGGTTCCGGTCGGAGGGGCTGCAACTGTCTCCGAGGAGTCGAGCGCCTGGGTGACCGCCGCCGCTGCGGCCGACCCGGCGGCACTGCGCGAATGGCTCGGCCGCTGGGTCTGGGCCACTGCGGTCACTGCCGGCGACACGGTTCGCCTCACCCTGCACCGCGTGAGTTTCCATCGCGGCTGCCCGTGGCTGAGTCGACTGGATGCCGTCACGGCCCGGTCCGCGGACTACAGGACCCGCCTGGTGCGGGTGACAGGTACCTGCCCCGGGATTGCGAACTGAGCCCAACGCACCCTCCCTTGTCGCCATTGCCGCCGATCGTAGTTCGCGCCGCCGTGCCCGATGATGCCCCCGGTCTCGTGCCGCTCATGGCGACGCTGGGCTATCCACTTTCGGCACCGCTCATCGCGGAGCGTATTCCGGCACTCGGGGCACTCGACCAAACGGGCACAATCCTCGTTGCTGTCAGGGAATCCAGGGTCCTCGGCTTCGCCACGCTGCACGCCACACCGGTGCTGCATCGACCCACGGCGGTGGGCAGGATCACCGGCATCGCAGTACTCCCTGAGGCACAAGGCGCCGGCGTCGGTCGCTTGCTCGTGGATGCCGCCGAGCAGTGGGTAGCGGAGAGGGGCCTCCGTCGGATCGAGGTCACCAGTGGTCCGACGCACCTGACCGCTCATGCGTTTTACCGCCATCTTGGATATGAGGAGCAGGGCGTCCGGTTCGCGAAGCCGATCATCCCTCCGAACGATGGTGGATGAGGAGGACTGGCATGAGGTGCGCGGCGGCCCCGCCTGCTCTCCTTCAGCCATGACGCAGGATATGCCAGCAGCCGGACGCCACCCTTACGCTCGGAACTGTCGATGCATCCGCACGAGGTCCTGATCCACCGGTTCTATTCCGCCTTTGCGGCGCGCGACGGCGCGGCGATGGCCGCCTGCTACCATCGCGACCTCGTTTTTCACGATCCCGCCTTCGAGACGCTCAACGCGGACGAAGCTGGAGCGATGTGGATCATGCTCTGTGGTCGCGCGACTGACCTGGCGATCGCCGTCTCGGACGTGAAGGCCGACGATACCACAGGCAGCGCGAACTGGGATGCCCGATATACCTTTGGCCGGGCCCGCCGTCCGGTCCGGAACCAGATCAGCGCGGTGTTCCGTTTCCGCGACGACCTGATCGTCGGGCATGTCGATGATTTCAATTTCTGGCGCTGGTCTGGCCAAGCCCTCGGGATCACCGGCTGGCTGCTGGGCTGGAGCCCGTGGCTGCAGCAGCGAGTGCGCAGCGGAGCACGCGATGGTTTGACGTCATACATGGCGCGCCACTCCTCCGACCGTGCCACGTAGTCTGCTCGCAACCCTCACCGTATGCAGGTGCTTCCATGTCCGTCCTTTCGGGATCCGGCTTCCTGGCCGCCGACCAAGCCTCAGCGTACCGCACGGCCCTGCTGGATCTGCTCGACACACAAGATCCGCTGGTCGTGCTGCGCGAAACGCCGGCCGCGCTGCGCATCGCCGTCGAGCGACTCTCGTCGGCCCAGCTCAGCCAGCGTGAAGCGCACGGCAAATGGTCGTCCCGGATGCAGAAGCGCGCGTTCCAAGAGAGCCGCGAGGTGGAACTCATCACCAAGCAGGCCAAGGGCGAGGTGGACGTCCGCTACGTCGGGCGGATCGGCAAGCGGGCCGCGCCTTGGTATCAGCAACAACAGCGTCCGC
>JANOFA010000650.1:0-1263 GCA_031413355.1 Gemmatimonadota bacterium
GTAGCCCAGCATGCGCTCCGCGCCGATATTGAATATTTGAATAACACCCTTCTCGTCGGTGGCGATACTCGAGAAGTTGGCGCTATTGAGAATCGCGTTCTGCAAGGCCCCTGTTTTAAGCAAGTTCTCCTGGCGCCGGACCTCGGTGATGCTATCTATGCTGACATCGATGGGGGCGATAATGACGGGCAAGGATATTCTTTCAGACATGGCCAACCTCTGTTAAAACGCCAATAAGTCTGACGTACTGCGTGGTCAGGGGGTGCCCGTAGCACCTCGCTGTAATGTATGCTATTTCCGCACGAATAAATCCATGCCTTCGCTCGCAGGCGTATGGATAGGCGAGGCGAGGCGAGTACATGGATGATCTTTGATCGAGCATATCACATCATAGCGGTCAAACCTGCCAGTCTCCGTGCGGTGCCGCGCATAAGGAGAGGATATTCTGTAATGAGTGAAGCAAGGATGTTGTTTTTAGTGCGAGGCAGTACTACAGATGAGCACCATCAGCGCCGAGCAGCCCGAGAAGGCCGATGGTGATCAGATAAATTGCGACGATGTAGTTCAGCAATCGTGGCACAACCAAAATCAGAATGCCGGCGATCAGTGAAACTATGGGGGCGAGGTCGAGAGCCTCTCCTCCCACATCATGTTCCTCGAGGAGCAGGGATTTACCGTCGAAAAGGCCTCGCACGGGGATGATGCGCTGGCGCTGTTGCAGCGCCAGGCGTATGGCGTTGTCCTGCTGGACGAGCAGATGCCGGGCCGGCGCGGCCTGGAGCTGTTCCGCGCCATCCGCGGCATCGACACGACCATTCCCGTCGTGATGGTGACCAAGAGCGAAGAGTCGGCGACGCTGAAGGATGCGATCGGCGTGGAAGTGTCCGATTATCTGGTCAAGCCGGTGAACCCGCGCCAGATCCTGTCGGTCGTGACCCGACTGCTGGAGGGTGACCGCATCCGGCAGCAGCGGCTGTCGCGCGACTTCGCCACCCGCTTCCGCGAGCTGGAGGAGCGCCGCGGCACGGTGCTCGACTGGCGGGTGTGAGCCGGGCGCAGGGGGCTCATTTCACCGAAAAGCCTTTGGGCTTGGACGCGCGCATTAAAGAGATTGAGGACGGTCGTTTCAACGATGAGTGGGCCACGATTCTCAAGATGACCGAAAAAGAACTGGCCGATCACTGCGCGACGGTGAAGTGAAATAGTCAGAAAGTTTCAAGGTCTTCAGGTCGTAAAGTCTGTGGTGAGCAGAGCGACTTGACG
>JANOFA010000651.1:0-1444 GCA_031413355.1 Gemmatimonadota bacterium
GTGAAGAGCGGGAAGAAGATGGCCATCGGCGGCAGCATCACGCTGATCACCCAGGCGGTCGCCAGGTACACGCCATCGAACAGGAATCCGGAGAGCCACCACGGTGCGCCCAGTGACGCCGCCACCGCCTTGAGCCAGGGATTCACCTGGTCGATCAGCACCTGGGCCAGCATGGCCGACGGGACGTTGGCCCCGCTGATGGTCAGCCAGAAGACCACCGTGAGGATGAGCAGCATGAGCGGAAAGCCGAGCCAGCGACTGGTCAGCAGCTGGTCCAGCTTGCGATCGAAGTCGAACCGCGCCCGGCGGAGCCCCAGCAGCACCGACTCCGCCGCGATGGTCTCCGCCGCCGCAAAGTTGTCCGCGGTAAGCGCGTCATGGAAACCGGCGGGCAACTGCCAGCGGAGCTGGTTGGTGGCCTCGAGCAGTTGAGCCGCACGGACGTCGGTGGGTACCGCCGCCGTCGAGCCGCCCGCCCCCACCAGCCCATGCGCCGCGTTGGTGAGCGCCCCGAGTTCGCCGCTCAGGATGGCAGCCTCAATCCGCTGATCACCGTTCAGGAGGCGGAGCGCCACCCAGCGGCTGTTGGGAAGCGTGGGATAGGCCGCCTCGATCTGGGGGACCAGTGCGCCCAGCGTGCGTTCCACCTCCAGTGCGTGCCGGTCGATCCGGTAGGGCCGGTTGACGATCTCACCGCTCGCGACGCCGCGGATGGCCACCAGCAGCTCCGGGATGCCGACACCAGTCCGCGCCACCGCGGGGATGACCGGCACGCCCAGCCGACTGGAGAGCTTGGCCGCATCGACGGCGGTCCCGTGCCGCCGCGCCTCGTCGATCAGGTTGAGCACCACCACGACGCGGTCGGTGATCTCGAGAATCTGCAGCACGAGATTGAGATTCCGCTCGACCCGGGTGGCATCGACCACGACGACGGTGACATCGGGCTGACCAAACAGCACGAAGTCGCGGGCGACCTCTTCATCGGCACTGCCCGCCTGAAGGCTGTAGGTGCCCGGCAGGTCCACCAGTTTGACCCGCTTCTCCCCCAGCGCGAAGACACCCTCGGCCCGCGCGACCGTCTTGCCCGGCCAGTTGCCGGTATGCTGCCGCAGGCCGGTGAGCGCGTTGAAGACGGTGCTCTTGCCGGTGTTGGGATTTCCTGCCAGCGCGACGAGCCAGTCCCACTTGTCCTGCCGGACACCGAGCTGGACCAGGCTTTCGCGACGGGACGGCACGGCGCAGCCGGCACAGCCGGGGCCCGCTGCGGGAGCGGGGGGCAGCGTGGTGGTCATGCTCAGCTCGCCGCCTCGAGGGGGACCGGCTCCACCTGGATCAGCCGCGACTGGGTCCGGCGCAGCGCAATGAGCGCCCCCCGGATCTGGTACGCGGTGGGATCACCGGCGACACTGGCGAACTCGGCGCTGATGACCGTACCGGGGACCAC
>JANOFA010000652.1:0-3437 GCA_031413355.1 Gemmatimonadota bacterium
GGATGCAGCCATGGCTCGGCGGGACCATTCCGGCAGGCGCTGGCGCATTCCGCGCAGGACGAATGATTCCGGGGCCGGGCGCTTCATTTCCACCGGTTCGCTCGCGATCAGCCGGAGGAAGGTCGCCATCGCCCGCTCCGCGTCGAGCATGCCCTCGTCCATGTTGATGTCGAGGATCTGGGCGCCGCTGTCCACCTGCTGCCGCGCCACCTCGAGCGCAGCCTCGTATTTCCCGTCCAGGATCAGCTTTGCGAAGCGGCGCGAACCGGTCACGTTGGTGCGCTCGCCCACGTTGACGAAGTTGGTCTCCGGTCCGATGGTGAGCGGCTCGAGTCCGGCAAGCCGGCAGCGCGGCACCGGGTGGGCATGCTGCCGCGGCGGAATACCGTCGACCGCCTTGGCGATGGCCCGGATATGGTCCGGCGTCGTGCCGCAGCAGCCGCCGACGACGTTCACCAGCCCGCTGGTGGCGAACTCCCGGATCAGCCCGGCCATGAACTCCGGCGATTCGTCGTACCCGCCGAAGGCGTTCGGCAGGCCGGCATTCGGATGCGCGCTCACGCCGGTTGGCGCGATGCGCGACAGATCCTGCACGTACTGCCGGAGCTGGCGCGCGCCCAGGGCACAGTTGAGCCCGATCGTGAGCGGCCGCGCGTGCGCCACCGAGTTCCAGAACGCCTCGGTGGTCTGGCCGGAGAGTGTGCGCCCGCTTGCGTCGGTGATCGTGCCGGAGATCATGACCGGGACTCGCGTCCCGCTTGTCGCGAACTCGGTCTCGATGGCGAACAGCGCGGCTTTCGCATTGAGCGTATCGAAGATCGTCTCGACCATGAGCACATCCGCGCCGCCCGCCAGCAGCCCTTGCACCGCCTCCGTATAGGCCCGCACCAGCTCGTCGAACGAGACGTTGCGCTTGCCCGGGTCGTTCACGTCCGGCGACAGCGAGGCGGTGCGGTTGGTCGGACCCAGAATGCCGGCGACATAGCGCGGGCGGGTGGGATTGGCTGATTCGAACCGATCCGCCACGGTTCGTGCCAGCCTGGCTCCCGCCTCATTGAGCTCGCGGACCAGCGACTCCATCCCGTAGTCGGCCTGCGACACCGCCGTCGAGTTGAAAGTGTTGGTCTCGAGGATGTCCGCCCCCGCCTCGAGGTACGCCGCGTGGATGCCCGCGATGATCTCCGGTTGGGTCAGGGTGAGCAGATCGTTGTTGCCCTTGAGGTCCTGACCCCAGTCGCGAAACCTTTCGCCGCGGTATCCCGCCTCGGTCAGCTCGTGACGCTGGATCATCGTCCCCATGGCGCCATCAAGCACCAGAATGCGCTCCGCCAGCAGGTGGGGGAGACGAGCCAGGCGTGTGGCCCGGGTCAGCGGTGGTGCCGATGCAGCCATCGAGTTCCTCTTGAGCGCTGGGCGGGCGGTCCCGGCCCGTTCCAGCAAAAAAATCCCGAGTGCCTCACGGCACCCGGGAAAGGGCGGCCGTTTTAGCATTTATTTAACGTGGCTGCAATAGGCGCAACTCACCACGGGGATGTATCCCGGCAGGAATCATACCGACGTGGTCAGCCGCCGCCAAGTCGGAGGGCGCTCTCCGCCTGGGCCACCGAGACGCCGGTGACCTGCACCAGCTTCCGGCGACCGGAATGCCCCGAGAGCAGTTCGATGCTCGCGCGCGGGACGTCGAGCACCTCGGCGACGTACCGCACCAGTGCCTCGTTGGCAGCCCCGTCGACCGGCGGTGCCGCCAGCCGGACCTTCAGTGCGTCGCCATGCCGGCCGGCGAGTTCGGTGCGTGAGGCGCGCGGCTGCACCTGGATCAGCAGCCGGACGCCGGTCGCGGTCGGATCAATGGGTGGCAGGGCGCGGCCGGGGGTGTGGGGAATTTCTGCGCCAGTTTCCGGCGAGGGGCGAGACCGCAGGGGATCCTGGAATGGCCCTGCGGATGAGCCTTCGCGCCGCCAGGGCACGACGCAGCGCTCTCCTATCGGAGGAGCAGGCTCTGCAGGAAGCCCTGTGCCAGCCAGAGCATCAGGTAGGCGACCATGGGCGTCACATCGATCATGCCGAACGGGGGGATCACCTTGCGCAGCGGTTCGATCAGCCAGTTCGTCAGGCCGAAGACAAGCCGCATCGGCCAGGAATAGGGTGACACCGCAAACCAGGAGCTGATGACCCGGACCAGCAGCGCCAGTTTGAGGGTGGCAAAGATCGCGTTGACCAGGAAGATCAGGATGCCTTCGGGTCCAGCCGCGGCACTCGCCGACATGGAATAGATCAGACTCACCAGCCACTGGGCGAGTGCGATGACCGCGAGCCCCCCCAGGACAGAGACCCAGAAGAACGCATAGGGGGCCTGCGTGGGATTGCCACCCCGCTTGAGCAGCGCCCGTTCGAACCCTCGCACGAACGGCTGGCCGACCTGTCGGACGAGGCGCGGGAACGCCCCGAAGGGTTTCAGATGCCCATGCGTCACGGCCCAGTGCGTGAGGGCCACGACGGCGGCGAAGGCAAAGACAACGAAGACGAGCAGCCGCAGGCCGCTGACCAGCGCGAACATGGGCATCTATTCCGGTGGTGGTGGCGGCGGGGGCGGTGCAATCGTGAAGGTCCGGACACCGCCCGCCGTCAGCATGCACGGCACCTCGAAGGTGCCGGCGTGCAGCATCATATCCTCGAGGAGGAGGCTGGTCGCTTCGCAGGATTCGATCTGGCGGCCGCCCGGGCGGCGGAAGCGGATCGAGACCAGCGGGTCGGGGCCCCGCCGGCTGAGTCGGCGAATGAAGGTCGGCGTGAGGCTGTCGATGCCGGCCTGGCGGAACGAGGTGGGCAGACGGCCCTGGTGGGAACTCTTGTAGGCCATCACCCGGTCGAGAATGTCGGCCAGCTCACGACCTAGCAGCTCGGCTTCCGCCTGGACCGGGTCGACCGGGGTGTCCGGGTCGGGGCGAGCCCGCGCCTGATCACCCCGGCCGCAGCCGAGCGCCAGCAGGGTCCCGAGCAGGAGGACGGACCAGCGGTCCGCCCCCCGATTACTCCATGACAAACTCACGATTGAAGACCACCTCGAAACTGAAGGTCTTCGCCTTGCTCTTGGATTCAATGTGTTCGGCGATTCGCAGGAGCCGGGTCGGGACTTCGACGATCTTCTCCTGGGCCTTGCGACCCAGGTCGTTCAGCCCGGTGAGGGTCTCGATCTTCCAGTACCGGATCTGTTCCTGCACGATTTTCAGATAGTCCCGCGGCCCGTAGATGCCGGAGCGACGGATGACGTCCGCCATTTCGCGGAAGCCTGGCATCGAATGCCCCGGCATCTCGATGCTCGGCATGATGTGCGCCGCCGAGACCAGCGCTTCGTTGGGGTCACGGGCCAGGATTGCCTCGAAGATGCTGCGGTAGAAATTGAAGTGCCGTGCCTCTTCGGTGGCGATATTCACCAG
>JANOFA010000653.1:0-2313 GCA_031413355.1 Gemmatimonadota bacterium
GGATCGGGTGATGGCCCAGGTCGATCTCCCCGTCACTTCCCTCGCGAGTGCCTGGCGGTTGTGGCGCACCCGGCTCGCGGCCACCCCCGAGGGTGTGGGCATCGCGGCCGGCGTCGCGGTCCTGCTCGGCGGGTCGGTCGCTGCCAGCGCCGCGTGGGCCGCTGGGCACCAGGAGCTGATTCTCGGCACGGTGCAGGGCCTGCGGGCGCAGGGCGAGCAGTGGTTCTGGCAGGGCATCACGCTGGCCAACGGCGCACTGCAGTCGCAGGCATGGTACGGCACGCTGACACCCGGCCGGTTGATCACCGTGGGCGGTGTGGTGATCGCGCTGTACGCCGCCGGTGTCCTGACGCTGCGCCGCCTTGTCGCCCTTCCCGGCAGTCAGGCAGCGCGTGCGCTGCCTTGACCTTTTGCTCGGCGCCGCCCTGCTGGCGGCGGCGGCGCCGCTGCACGCAGCGGATGTCACTCGCGATGCCACACCCGCCTGGAAGTACCGCTTCACCTATCTCACCCAACTACTGTCGAACGATCCAGACCACGTCGTAAAAAACCATGTCGTCTCGCTGGCGACCGATGGAGCGACCATCGTCTTCGAATTCACCGATGGCGGCGCGCTGACGCTGGCGCTGGAGGACGGTGCGGTGCGGCTGGATGGCGGGACGATCGGTCACTACCCGTCAGGGGGGGCGCTCGAGTCGGCCTGGCGGCGTCTTGCGGTCGAGGTCTCCCGCGCGGAGACCCCGGCGGCTCTGGCCCTGGTGCGCGCCTGGAATCCCGAGGGGCTGTCCAACGATGAAGCGGCCAATGCCGGCCTGTTCCACGACAAGCTGGCCCCGCTCAGCGCACCGCCCGGTAGTGCCACGGCGCCGCAGCTGCTGCCCCAGGCGGAACCGGGTGGCCTATCGATCGATCTCTCCGATCTCCGCGATCCCAACCGCCTTGCACCGCTGCTGCGCGCCAGCGCAGGCCTGCACGGGCCGGCGCTCCGCATCACGGTGCCGGACGGCAGTGCGCATGCCGGACACTTCAGCCTGGGCTCCTCCGAGCGGATGCAGGGCCATCTCCTGGTGGTCCGCGGCAATGCCGACATCTACGGCACCGTGATCGGCAATGTCGCCACCGTCGAGGGCAACGTCGTGGTGCATCCCGGCGGCGTGGTCACGGGCGACGTGCTCGCGGTGTCCGGCGTGGTCCGGGATCTCGGAGGCGACATTCGCGGCACGATCCGGACGCTCGATGCCCCGCGCCGAACGGCCGAGCGCGGAACACCCCAGCCCATCGACGCACCGGTTTCCGCCTGGACCCGATTCGCCCGCAACGCCGCCGGCACCACCGGCGTGTTCCTCACTCTCCTGCTCGTGGGATTCGGCACGGTGCTCTTTGCCCGGGCGCCGCTGGAAGTGGTGAGCGATACCGTGCTGCACTCGTTCACCCGCGCACTGCTGGTGGGCCTGCTGGGGCAGGTGCTGATCCTGCCGACCTTCGGCATGCTGGTGGTGGGATTGGTGCTGAGTGTCGCGGGAATCCTGCTGGTACCATTCGCGGTGATCGTCTTCGCGCTGCTGTTGATCGTCGCGGTCCTCGGCGGCTTCCTGGCGATCGCGCATGCGATGGGAGAGAGCCTCACCCGGCGGCAGCTGGCGCGCGGCATCTCGCTCGCCTCGGCCAACAGCTATCGGTATATCGCCGTCGGGCTGGGCGCGGTAGCCCTGCTCTGGTTGTCGTGGGTCGTGTTCGGCTGGGTGCCGGTCGCGGGCACACTGATCATGGCGACGGCGATACTGGTGACGTGGCTGCTGGCGACAGTCGGCTTTGGAGCGGCGCTGCTCTCGCGCGCCGGCTTCCGCGAGCATTTCGCCGGCCGTCTGCTGCCGACCGAAGCGCTGACCGACGAATACCTCTGGGCCACACCGCAGTTCGGGGTGCATGCGGTGAAGCGGCCAGGGAGAGAGTAGGCGATACTGGCGCGGGAGGAGGCGGTAGCCGTCAGCCGTTAGCCGTCAGCCGTCAGCCGTCAGCCGTCAGCCGTCAGCCGATTGAACCTACTGCTGTCAGATGGGCCATCACCCTTGGCCCGTGACCGGTTGACCGTTCCGCGCGACTGTCGGGCACGGAGGCCCGACCTACCCCAGCCGCGCCTTCACCCGCCCTCCCACACCCAGCCCCAGTCGCCGCGCCGCCGACCCGCCTCGCACCGCGATCTCCACCGTCCCTCCCGATCCCAGATACGCCAGCAATCCGCCTGCCGCCACATCGCCGAACGTCGTGCTGAGCGGCCCGATCGGCAGCGACTCCGCCTCAAGCACCGCGTAG
>JANOFA010000654.1:0-6051 GCA_031413355.1 Gemmatimonadota bacterium
CGACATGCTCACAGAGATCACCAAGGCGCAGCTCCTCGCCCTGCAGCTCGGCCGGCTCAAGGATGCCGGGACGATGACGCCGCAGCAGGTGTCCCTCGCCAAGCGCAACAATGTCGACATGGCCTGCAACTGTGCCCGCGAGGCTCGCCGGCTGCTCGGCGCCAACGGCATCCTGGCCGAGTATCACGCCATGCGGCATATGGCCAACCTGGAGTCGGTCTACACCTATGAGGGCACGCACGATATGCATTCCCTGATCCTGGGTGAGACGATTACCGGTCTGGGCGCGTACTAGCATGATGTGACCCAGGTGGTAGCCGCCGGCCGAGCTGCGGCATACCTTCGCAGCAACCCCTGCCAGAGATCCGCCCCTGAGCGACACCCCCCTCCCGGTCCCCCAGCTGCTCGCCGGCCGCTACGCGATGGAACGCGTGGTGGGCCAGGGGGGCATGGCGGTGGTGTACCTGGCCCGGGACCAGCGGCATGGCCGGGATGTCGCGGTCAAGATCTTCCGCAGTGACACCGCGCCACCCGATGGCGCGGGCCGGTTCCTCTCCGAGATCCAGATCGCCGCCCGCCTGTCCCACCCCAACATCCTGCCGCTCTACGATTCGGGGGAAGCGGAGGGCCTGCTCTACTACGTCATGCCGTACGTGCCGGGCGAGACGCTGCGCCAGCGCCTGGAGCGGGAGGGGGCGCTGCCTGTGGCCGACGCGCTCGCGATCGCCGGGCAGGTGGCAAGTGCCCTCACCCATGCGCACAGCCACGGCGTGATTCATCGCGACATCAAGCCGGAAAACATCCTGTTCCAGGCCGGCCAGGCAGTCGTCGCCGACTTCGGGATTGCCCGGGCGATCAGCGCCGGCGGCTGGGAGGAGAAGCATCTCGTCGGTGGCCCCGTCGGTACTCCGACCTACATGAGTCCGGAGCAGGCGCAGGGGGGCTCGCGGGTGGACGGCCGCAGTGATGTCTACAGTTTGGGCTGTGTGCTCTACGAAATGCTCGCTGGCGCCCCCCCGTTCCGCGGGACGACGCCGGAGGAGATCGCGGTGCAGCACCAGGAGGCGACCCCGCCTCCGGTGCACATCGTGCGGCCCACCCTGTCCGCGAGCATGCAGCAGGTCGTCGCTCGTGCGCTCGAGAAACACCCCGCCGACCGGTATCAGACCGCGCAGCAGCTGGCCGACGCCCTGGCCCGGCTGCCGCTGGATCCACCCGCCGGTGGTTCGATGGCGGCGGCTCCGCCGCGACGCCGTAGTCTGGCGGAACGGGTTCAGCAGGCCCCAAGGGGCTGGGGAGTGCTCGGTGTCGCTGCCGCCGGGCTCGCCATTCTGGTTTACGTCACGCTCGGTGTCGGCAGGACCCGTGGGCCGGTCCTCGATTCATCGCGCTATCTCGTGGCGCCGTTCCTTCATCGCGCCGGTGCCGCCCCAGAACTACTCACCGGTGACCAGTGCGCCCGCCTGATCCACGACGCGCTGACCCGCTGGCAGGATATCGCCCTGGTGGATGAACGGTGGGCGGCGGATCTACTCGCCCGGCTTGGACATGAGCCAACGCTGGAGGACCTGGTGGGTATCGCGCGGCGGGCCGGGGCCGGTCGGTTGATCACCGGCGAGGTTTCCGCCGAACAGGATTCGATCCGCGTGCGGGGCGTACTGTACGATGTCGACAATCAGGAGCGGGCGCTGCGGGAGCCGGTGGTCATGCTGTCGGCCGGACTCGCGCAGGCCGATGCGCACTTCGCTGCGCTGGCCGACTCGCTGCTGGTCCCCCGGCCGCAGAGCAGCGCCGCCGCCGGCGGGGCGATGGGCACGCGGTTCCTCTCGGCGTGGCGGTCCTACGATTCCGCCCATGTCGCGCTGGACCAGTGGGACCTTGACCGTGCGACGCTGCTGTTTCGCACCGCGACCGTCCGCGATCCCGGCTACGCAATGGCCCATCTCTGGCTGGCTCAGACTCGCTCGTGGGCGGGGGTCGCCGCCGCCGAGTGGCGCGAAGACCTGCAGGCGGCACTGCGCGCCGACCAGCCGCTGACGCCGCATGCCCGGCAGTGGGCCGAGGCGCTCTCGGACCTGGCCGACAGCCGCTACCCGGAAGCGTGTGAGCGGTTCAGCCGGATGATTGCGCGGGACTCACTCGATTTCCGCGGCTGGTTCGGCCGGGCGGAGTGCCGGGCCCAGGATCCGGCGGTGCTGCGCGATCCCCGGAGTCCTTCCGGCTATGCCTTTCGCTCGAGTTACCAGGCGGCGACGGCGGACTATGCGAGGGCACTGCGCGTCATTCCCTCGGTGCATCGCGCGTTTCGTGGCGCGGCGTTCGAGCGGGTGGTGAGCCTGCTGTTCGCCGAGACCAATGTCTTCCGTCAGGGCACGACCGGACCGGACGACAGCCTCGGCTTCGTGGCATTTCCGGCGCTGGTGGCCGACACCTTGAGTTTCACCCCCTATCCGCGGACCGCACTCAACGACTGGGACCATCCGGTGGTGCCGGCGTCGAATGTGGAAGCGGTGGATCATGCCCGGCTCCAGTTGCACGAGGTGACCGAGAGCTGGGTCGCGGCCTTCCCGACCAGTTCCGCCGCCCTCGAGGCAGATGCGCGCGCGCTGGAACTGCTCCCCGAGCGCGCCGGCACACCCGCGCTGCTCGATTCGACGCTCGGGCGGCTGCGCGCGGCGGGCCAGCTCGCGACGAATCGCGATGATCGCGTGCGGGTGGGGGCGGGCGAGATCCGCGTCCTCCTCCGGGCCGGGCGGTTTGCCGATGCCAAGGCACGGGCAGATACGCTCCTGAAGGAGCCCGCCGGCGGACCGTCCGAGGCTGACGGTTTCCTCGCGGCCATCTCCGCACTGACGGGACGTGCGACAATGACGGCGGCATTCAATCGCGTCGGAGTTTCACTCCCACTGCCAGTGCTGCCTCACCGCCGGCGGCTGCTGCCGGCCGAGCTCCGTGAAACCGCCTCCGAGCTCGAAGCGTTCGCCGCGCTCGGCCTTCGCGGTGATTCCCTAACTGCCGTCTTCCAGCGCTACGAGCAACAGTCCCAGGCACTGCTCAAGCCGGGAGATCGCGCCGCGGCCGACGCGGCGCTGCTCTCCCGGGTGTACGCCACGCTCTATCCTGCTCCCGAATCGAAGCCCCTTCGTCCCCTTTCGCCGGAGGCGGATTACCTTCTTGACCTGCAGAGCACGCTGCGCCGCCGTGACACCGCAACAGTGCGGCAGCGCCTGCTGGATCTTGATGCCCTGCGGCGCACTGCCCGCCCCGGCGATATCTCGGTGGACGCCACGCTCATGGAAGCGGAGATCGCCCTGCAGCTCGGCGACACCGCCGGTGCGATTCGCCGGCTGGATGGATCGTTGAATGCCATCAGCGCCCTCGGCATGAGCCTGGTGGAGCAGGTGCCCCAGGCCGGCTCCCTGGTCCGGGCCATGATCCTGCGGGCCCGGCTTGCCTCCGCCATGGGAGATGCCACGGGGGCTCGCCGATGGGCCGGTCCTGCGGCTATTCTCTGGGCATCCGCCGATCCGCCGTTGCAACCCATCGTCGTGGAGTTGCGCCGGATGGCGGGAATGCGCTGAGTGCTGCCTGATTCATTCCCGGGAGGTTCTGTGCTTCACCAGGTCCGTTGGCGCTGGACCCTTTCACTGATCGTCCTGACCGGGCTGGGGGCCTGCACCACGCCGCCGATCGTTGCCCCACCGAAACAGCCGGAAACGCTCGGCATTGATCCCGCGCAGCCCGCAGCGCGGGATTCGGTCCTCGCGCTGGGCCGGCGCCAGGTCTACGATGAGAATATCGGTGCGGCCGCGCGGACGGTGCTCGAGAGTGCCATCGATGTCACGCTCGAGCCGATGGACGATGCCTATGCCGCCGATTCCGCGACCCTGGCCAGGGGCGTTGTCGTCGCCCGCTTCATCAATCATGGCCAGGATTCGCTCCCCCGACTCGGTCTGGCGCCCGGTGCCATGACCTACTGGCTGATCTACCGCCGCGATGGCCAGCTGCTCTCCGATTTCATTGCCGATGCCAAGGACGCGCATTACGACCGGTCCGCGGTGCCGACCGGTCTGCACGTTCCTACCCGGGCATGGCGCCAGACAATCGCCCAGTGGCAGCTCCCCGGCCCGGTGGCAGGGATGGGCGCCGGAGCGATGCACCTGCTGGTGGAATCGGCGTCTCAACCATGGATTTCGTGCCTCCAGCGCGGCTGCTGCAAGCCCTCCAACTGAGACGTCTCCCACCCGCTGCCCCGTTGGTGTGACGCCTGGCCGGTTCGTGCGTATTATCTCCCGTATATGGTCCCTTCCGACATCGAATCTCCGCTCCTGACGCTGCTTCCAGCCACCGCTGAGGAACGCTGCCGCGTCTGGTATTCCGCCTACGGTCAGGCGGTCTATAGCTATGTCCGGTTTCATGTTAGCTCAGCCGACCTGGCTGAGGATATCACCGCCGACACCTTCTTGAAGGTGTTCCGGGCCGCCGATCGGTACGATCCCGCCCGGGGCGAGGCCCGGATCTGGGTGTTCGGGATTGCGCGGAATACGCTGCGCGATCACCTCCGGCGCGATCGGGTCCGGCGGCATACCTCCCTCGGAGCGATGCGGGACCTGGCGGTCGATGCCCCCTCGCCGGAGGAGCGTCTGCTCTGGGAAGAGCAGGTGGGCCGACTGCTCCTCGCGGTGAACGAACTGAACGCGAATGATCGCGAAATCGTCGGCCTCCGCTACGGCAGCGAGCTGGATAACGCGGCGATCGCCGCGGTGATGGGTATCGGCGAGTCGGGCGTGCGCACCCGACTGTGGCGCGCGCTCGGCCGGCTGCGGACGATCATGGATTGCCAGCCGCAATGAGTGACACACCGGACGACCTGAAGGAACTCGATCGCCTGTTGCGTGGAGTGCGGTTCGAGCCTCGCGCCTCGCTCGGCGCCGAGGTCGCCGGGCGGTGGCGGCACGGGGAGCGTGCGGTCGAGCGGCCGCGGTTCGCTCCGCGCCAGGTGCTCGGCCTTGCCGCCGCGGCGCTGCTGCTCGGCCTCGGCCTCTTCACCTTCTGGATGTTCGCCCTGCGTCCACTCCGCACGGTGACGGTGGATCGCTGCTGCCAGGATTTCGACGGTGGTGGCGTGGCGGATGACGGACTCATGGTGGTGAGTGAGCGAGGCAGCAAGGTCCGGCGACTCGTCCTCTACGAGGACCGCGATGGCAGCCGGACTTTTTCATCACCGGACCGGGTCCGCTTCGAGCGCCGCGGCGCGCCAGTGGTGCAGGGATCCATGCTCGGCGATCATCGTACGACGCAGTTTTGTTGTCTCGACTACGACGGCGGTGGCCCAAGCGATGATGCCCTGCTGATCGTCGGCCGGCCACCGGATATGATCACGATGGCCGCCATTTACGAGCATCATGCGCCACCGGGGCCGCTGCGCTAAGCGACCATTTCCTGGCGGCCAGCACCGCCGTCCATCACCACTCTCGGAACTCCATGCCGCTTCGTCCAGCACTGACCAGTCTCCTGCTGGCCCTCACGCTCGCTGTGCCGCTCGCGGCGCAACAGCCCGACAGCACCCGGCGTGACTCGGTCAGCGCGGTGGAGCTGCAACCGATCGAAGTCGTCGGCTCGATCCTCGGGCCCTCCAGCCCCAAGGTGGGGTCGGGGGTGCCGGCCCGGACCACGATCATCAACCGCGACCAGATCGAGGCCAGCGAGCCGCGCCTCATCAGCGACCTGCTGGTGACCCAGGCGGGCATCTCGAGCTACGATGACCTCGGCGCGAGCTACAAGATGTCGCTCTCCTCCCGCGGTTTCTTTGCCTCGCCCGTGGTCGGCCTGCCGCAGGGGATCTCGGTTTTCCTCGACGGCGTGCGGCAAAACGAGCCGGATGCCGCCCAGGTGAATTTCGATCTGCTCCCAATGGAGCACGTCACCCGCGTGGAATTGCTGTCCGGTACGGCGTCGCTGCTCGGGCGGAATTCCCTCGGTGGGGCGGTCAACCTCGTCACCAACAGCGGCGGCGGGCCGACGCATGGCGAGCTGGAAGTCTCGGGTGGC
>JANOFA010000655.1:0-11953 GCA_031413355.1 Gemmatimonadota bacterium
CGATGGCAAATGGCTGGTGTACGACTCCAACCTGGAGGGAAATCAGGACATCTTCGTGATGCCGGTGACCGGCGGCGAGCCGCGTCAGGTCACCCGCGATCCAGGCGACGACTTCAGCCCCGATTTCTCCCCCGATGGCCGCGAGATCGCCTTCCACTCTACCCGGAACACGACCCGCGACATCTACGTGATCCGGACCGACGGTTCCGGCGAACAGCGCCTCACGTCTGATGCAGCGCAGTCCTACAACCCGGCGTTCTCGCCCGATGGCCTGAGTATCGCATACAGCAATGTTCCCTCGGGCCTGCATCTGCTGCGTCGCACGGCATTCAACGCTCCCTGGCAGGCGACGGAACCGCTGCCGGTCGAGGCGGGATTCGCGCCGAGGTGGTCGCCCGACGGGAAGCGCCTGGTCTACATGCAGCGGGGTGCCCAACAAGGCATCGGAGTGCTGACGCTCGGTGGGACACCGCGAACGGTGCTAAAGGCCGGCACCGCAGGTTTTCAGTTCGCCGGCTGGCCCGATTGGTCGGCCGACGGAGCACGGCTGTACTTCCGCGGAGTGACCCAGGACGGGGCCCAGGGGGTATACGAGGTTTCCGTTGCCGGCGGTATCCCGCGGCTGGTGCTGCGGTTCGACGACCCGGCGATGTCGGTGTTCAGCGGATCGGTACTGTCGGGGAATGGGCAGTTCTACTTTGCCGTGGCAGAGATCGAGAGCGATATCTTCGTGATGGACCTGGTGCGGAAATGAGCGAGGCGCCCACGCGGCTCGCCGCCGCCCTCGCCGACCGCTATCTGCTCGAGCGGGAACTGGGCCAGGGTGGCATGGCGACGGTCTACCTCGCCGAGGATCTGAAGCACCATCGCAAGGTGGCACTCAAGGTCCTGAAGCCTGAGCTCGCCGCCGTGCTCGGCGCCGAGCGGTTCGTCCAGGAGATCACCACCACGGCCCAGCTGCAGCACCCACACATCCTGCCGCTGTTCGATTCCGGCACCGCCGACGGCTTCCTCTACTACGTGATGCCGTTCATCGAGGGCGAGACGCTCCGGAGCAAGCTCGACCGCGAGACCCAGCTCGGCATCGACGAGGCGGTCAAGATCACGGTGGCGGTCGCCGACGCACTGGACTACGCCCACCGCCAGGGCGTGATCCACCGCGATATCAAGCCGGAGAATATCCTGCTGCATGACGGCCGCCCGATGGTGGCCGACTTCGGCATCGCGCTGGCGGTACGGGAGGCGGCGGGCGAGCGGCTGACCGAGACGGGGATGAGTGTGGGTACGCCCCAGTACATGAGCCCGGAACAGGCGGCGGCGGACCGGCAGCTCGATGCCCGGAGCGACGTCTACAGTCTGGGGACGGTGCTGTACGAGATGCTGGCGGGCGAGCCGCCCTTCACCGGCGCGACGGGGCAGGCGGTGATCGCCAAGCTGATGACCACCACGCCGCCCCCGTTGGCGGTGCTCCGGACCGCCATTCCGCCGGGCGTGAGCCGGGCGGTAATCCGGTCGCTGGCCAAGGTGCCGGCGGACCGCTTCGCCACCGCCGCCGAGTTCGCCGCGGCGCTCACGGCGACCGGCGGCGAGCAGCCGCCGCAGCCCTCGGTCGCCGTTCTCCCGTTCAAGAGTCTGGGCACCAACCCCGAGCAGGAGTTCTTCGCCGACGGCATCACCGAGGATGTCATCGCCCAGCTGTCGAAAATCCGCTCGGTCAAGGTGATCGCGTGGAGTTCGGTGATGTCGTTCAAGGGGCAGCAGCGGAGTCCGCAGGAGATCGGCGCCACGCTCCGTGTCGCGACCCTGCTCGAGGGCAGCGTGCGGCAGGCCGGCGACCGGGTGCGGATCGTCGCCCAGCTCATCGACGCCGAGCAGGGCCATCACCTCTGGGCCGAAACCTACGACCGCCAGCTCACCGACGTCTTCGCGATCCAGACCGACGTGGCTCTGCAGATCGCGGCCGCACTCAAGGCGGAGCTGTCCCCGGACGAGCGGGCCCGAATCCGGAAGGAGCCGACCAGCAGCGTCCACGCCTATCGGCTTTACCTGCAGGGCCGGTACACCTACGGCCGCTACGCCGACGGCAGCATCGAGCAGGGCATCAAGTGCTTCCAGCAGGCGATCGCCGCCGATCCCGGCTACGCCCTGGCCCATGTCGGCATCGCCCTGGCCTATGCCGAGCTGGCCGCCGGTCAGGGTGGTGGCGTGGCCCGGCCGGACCTGGCCTTTCAGCAATCGCGCGATGCCGTCACCAGGGCGCTGGTGCTCGACAGCGCACTGGGGGAAGCCCACTCGGTCCTGGCCATGCTCAAGTTCATCCATGACTTCGACTGGGCCGGCGCCGAAGCGGGATTCAAGCTGGCGCTCGAGCTGAGCCCTGGCGCGGCCGACATCTACGACCACTACGGCTGGCTCTGTTCGGCGCTCGGCCGTTACGATGAGGCCCTCGCCCTGGTGGCGCGCGCCCAGGAGCTCGACCCGCTGATGCACCGGTCGGACTACGCCACCGAGCTCCTCCGGGCTGGACGCAACGAGGAGGCGCTGCGAGCGGCCCTGCGCTGCGTCGAGCTGGACCCCCAGTACCCGAGGGGGCGCTCGACGCTGGGGTGGGCCTACCACAAGAACGGCATGGTCGAAAAAGGGCTGGCCGAGCTGGAGCAGGCGGCGGCGCTCTCCCCGGGAAACACCCTGTACCTGGCCCAGCTCGGCGAGGCCTACGGGCTCGCGGACCGGCCCGAGAAGGCCCGGGAGGTGCTGCACCAGCTGCAGGAGCTGTCGCAGCGGAAATACATCTCCCCTTACCACATGGCCTATGTCTACACCGGTCTCGGCGACCACCAGACCGCGCTGGACATGCTGGAGCGCGCGCATGCGGAACGGGCGGGCAGTGTCTACGGCATCAAGGGCTCTTTCCTGTTCACGTCGTTGCACCAGCATCCTCGATTCCAGGCGTTGCTCCAGAAGATGAACCTGGCCTGAATGCCGAGGTGCGGCGCCCGGCGGAAGGGGCCGGGTGGCGTCGCGCCGCCGTCATACCCAGATTGCGTTTCCTTCTCCAACTCTCCCGGAGTCCATTGGCAACTGTTCCCTCCGGCCTGATCTCGGCACTCCAGGACCGCTACCGCCTCGAGCGGGAGTTGGGCGCCGGCGGCATGGCCACCGTCTACCTGGCCGAGGACCTCAAGCACGACCGCAAGGTCGCGGTGAAGGTCCTGCGTCCCGAGCTCGCCGCAGTCATCGGCGCCGAGCGGTTCCTGGCCGAGATCAAGACCACCGCCAACCTGCAGCATCCGCACATCCTGCCGCTGTTTGACTCGGGGATCGCTCAGGACACCGGTGCCGGCCCAGAGGACGAAGCGCCGAAGCGCCGCAGCGCCGAATACCTCTTCTATGTCATGCCGTTCATCGAGGGCGAATCGCTGCGCGACCGGCTTGATCGGGAGAAGCAGCTGCCCATTGCCGACGCGGTGCGGATCGCCACCGAGGTAGCCGGCGCGCTCGACTATGCCCACCGCCACAACGTGATCCACCGCGACATCAAGCCGGAGAACATCCTGCTGCACGACGGCCGGGCCCTGGTGGCGGACTTCGGCATTGCACTCGCGGCGAGCAAGGCGGGCGGCAGCCGGATGACGGAGACCGGGATGTCGCTCGGTACACCCACCTACATGTCGCCCGAGCAGGCGATGGGGGAACGGGAAATCACCGCCCGTTCGGACGTATACGCGCTTGGCTGCGTGCTCTACGAGCTGCTGATCGGCGAGCCACCGTTCAACGGACCGACGGCGCAGGCGATCGTGGCCAAGGTGATGACCGCCGAGCCGGCCTCACTTGCCCACCAGCGGAAGTCCATCCCGCCGCAGGTCGAGGCGGCGGTGCTCACCGCGCTGGAGAAGCTGCCAGCCGATCGGTTCGCCTCGGCGGCGGAGTTCGCCGCCGCGCTGGCGGATTCGGGCTACCTCACCCGGCCGGGGACCGCCGCGCGCACCGGCGTACCCGCGAAGAGGGTGTCCGCGCGGCCTGGAGTCGCCGCCGTAGTGTCCGGTCTGGTGCTCGGCGCGCTCGGGTTGGGGGCGGGATGGCTGCTGGCACGACCCCGCGCCGAGCCGGCTCGCACGGTGCAGTTCACGCTCGCGCTGCCGGATTCTGCCCGCTATGTGGACACCTTCGGCCGCTCGGTCGCGGTGTCGCCTGACGGCTCGGCGCTGGTATACACCGGCGGCAGCGTTGGGCAGCACCGGCTCTTCCTGCGCCGGCTGAACGAGCAGCTGCCCAGCCCGATTCTCGGCACGGAGGGCAGCTACATGCCGTTCTTCTCGCCCGACGGCGAGTGGATCGGCTTTGTGGCCAACCAGCGGCTCATGAAGGTGCGACTGTCGGGCGGGGCACCCACCATCGTGGCACAGCTGCTCGGCAACGTCGTCGCCGGCGCCACCTGGGGCACCGGCGACGAGATTGTCCTGGAGGACATCTCCGGACTCTCGAGGGTCAAGGCATCGGGCGGACGGCTGGAACAGCTGGTGCCGCAGGACACGCTCGCTCGGCTCATCGAATGGCCGAGCTTCCTTCCCGATGGCCATGCGGTACTGTGCACCGTGAGCGACAACATCGGGAAGACGCGACTCGGCCTGGTCACGGTTCCGGAGGGAAGGCTGACGGTCTTCGACGACATCGCGGGAACTGATCCACGATTCCTGCCGCCGGGGACCGTGCTCTGGATGTCACCCGATGGCGTCATGCTCGCGGCGCCATTCGACGTGGAGACGCGCCGGTTTACCGGGAAGCCGGTGCCAGTGATCGAAGGAGTGATCCAGGAGTCCCGCGGTGCAAAGGTGGCCATCGGCACGGGTATCACCGTACGGGTGGAGGGTACATCGCAGCGCGGCCAGCTGCTCCGGCTCGATCGCCGGGGCGGCGCGCGGATCGAAATGGCTGGCGGGCTGGACTACGCCAACCCCCGGTTCTCCCCGGACGGCCGGCGGGTCGCTTTTATCACCTCGCCGTTCGGCGGGGAACTCTGGGTCGCCGACCGCGGCCAGGGCACCCGACAGCGCCTGGCGCTGGCCGGTCAGGCCATCGGCCCCGAGTGGTCCCGCGACGGGCGGCGGCTCTTGTTCGGATACATTCTCCCTACCAGTACCAGCTGGGACATCTACGCGACCTCTCCCGATGGCTCAGGCACCGCCGAATTACTGGTGGACAGCCCCCAGACGGAGTTCCCCGTAGGATCGTCTTCGGAGGGCACGCTGGCATTCTGGCGGTTGACTCAGAAGGGTGGTGACATCTTCTACCGGGATTCCACTGCCGAGCACCCCTTCGCGGTCTCGCCGGCCGATGAACGCTCGCCCGTACTCTCGCCGGATGGGCGCTGGCTGGCCTACGTCTCGGACGAGTCGGGCCGGCGCGAGGTCTACGTGCGGCCATTCCCTTCGGGCGCCGGGCGCTGGCAGATCTCCAGCGAGGGCGGCATCGAGCCGCGCTGGTCCAAGCGTGGTCGCGAGATCACCTATCGCGATCGCGGCTGGTTCCTCGGGGTGCCGGTGGTGCCTGGAGCGGATTTCAGGATGGGCCGGGTGGATTCCTTGTTCCAGGGATCGTATCTGCTCAGCGGTGGCCGGGCGGAATACGATGTTTCCGCCGACGGCTCCGAGTTTCTCGTTGTGGGAACCCCGGGAGAAACCCGAACGCTGATGGTGACCCTTCATCCCCTCGCCCGGTTGGCCGACCAGAACCGGACTGGAGCACGGCCGTGAGCGACGCGCCAGGTCGCCTCGCCGCCGCACTCGCCGACCGCTACCGCCTCGAGCGCGAACTCGGCCGCGGCGGCATGGCCACGGTGTACCTGGCCGAGGACCTCAAGCACAAGCGCCATGTGGCGCTCAAGGTCCTGAAGCCCGAACTCGCCGCCGTGTTAGGCGCAGAGCGCTTCGTGCAGGAGATCACCACCACCGCCGCGCTGCAGCACCCGCACATCCTGCCGCTGTTCGATTCCGGCACCGCCGACGGCTTCCTCTACTACGTCATGCCGTTCATCGACGGCGAGACCCTGCGCAGCAAACTCGACCGCGAGACCCAGCTCGGCATCGACGAAGCGGTCAGGATCACGGTGGCCGTGGCCGACGCGCTCGACTACGCCCATCGCCACAACGTGATCCACCGCGACATCAAGCCGGAGAACATCCTGCTGCACGACGGCCGCCCGATGGTGGCCGACTTCGGCATTGCCCTGGCGCTCTCCGCCGCGGCCGGCGGCCGGATGACCGAGACCGGGATGTCGCTCGGCACGCCGCACTACATGAGCCCGGAGCAGGCGACGGCGGAGAAGGAGATCTCGGGCCGCTCCGACATCTACTCGCTGGGCTGCGTGCTGTACGAAATGCTGACCGGCAATCCGCCGCACGTGGGCGCCTCGGCGCAGCAGATCATCATGAAGATCGTGACCGAAGAGGCGGCACCGGTCACGAAACTCAGGAAGTCGGTCCCGCCCAACGTGGTGGCGGCGGTGGCCAAGGCGCTGGAGAAACTCCCCGCCGACCGATTCGAGAGCGCCAAGGCGTTCGCGGAGGCGCTGACGAACGCCGGGTTCCGCACCGCGACGGGATCGGCTGCGGGAGGACCAACCGCCCAACCGCCCAACCGCCTAACCGTCCTTCTCGTCGGCATCGCAATCGTCGCCACCGCCCTCCTGCTCTGGCGCCCATGGCAAAGCAACGCTCCGGTCCGCGACCCCATCGTCCTCCGATACCAGATAAACCTGCCGGACAGCGCCCGGTACGTCACAGCGGAGCAGGATCCGATCGCGTTCGCCGCCGATGGGTCGGTGTTCGCCTACGTCTCCACAGCGGGGCTTCAGCTCCGCTACCTCGATCGCACCGAAGCGGTACTCCTCCCCGGGGGACGCAAGGCAAGTTCCCCGGCCTTCTCTCCCGACGGACGCTGGCTGGCATTCCGTGACGGGCTCCGGCTGCTCAAGCTGCCGCTCGCGGGCGGGGCGCCGGTCGTGATCTGTGACTCCTGCATCGGCTTCCAGAATGACTGGGGTATCGATGACAGTATCCGGTACCATGCGCCCATGCCCGACAACTATGCGGCGCGGGTGCTGATGGTGGTCCCGGCGAGCGGTGGCACGCCCCGCGAGTTCGCCCGGCCGGACAGCGGCTCGGGAGATGTCTACCGCTATCCCATCCTCCTGCCGGACCGGCGGACGGTACTCTTCACTCTCCGATCCAGGGACACCGACCGGCTGGCGGCGCTGGATCTCCGGACTCACGCCATCACCCGATTCGAGCAGGCGGGGGGCAATCCGCGCTGGGTGGCCGGCGGGTACGTGGTACTGGGCAACATCGATCAGAGTCTCATCGCGGTGCCCTTCGACCTTCGCCATCGTCGGCCATCGGGCCCGCCGGTGACCATCGCCCGGGATGTCTCCGTGGGCAACACCGGGGGCACGTCGGCTGGGGTTTCGCTCGACGGTTCGCTGGTCTACGCGCCATCCCTGCGCGCGAGCAAACGCCAACTGGTCGTCGTTTCCCGGGAGGGGCGCGCTATCGATCTGGCGCCGGAGCTCCGCGGCTACACCTGGCCGCGGCTTTCGCCTGACGGGCGCCGGCTGGCGGTGGGCATCTTCCCCGACGATGGCACCAGTGACGTCTGGCTGCTGGACCTGGCGCAGCGGGTCTGGTCGCGGGTCACGACCGCGGGGCAGAGCGACCACCCGGTCTGGACCCCGGATGGGCGGCGCCTGGTCTTTGCCAGGGACGCCGACCTCTGGTGGATTGCCGCCGACGGCAGCGGCCACGCCGACAGCCTCCTGATGGCCTCGGGGAACCGCTATCCCTCCGACGTCACCCCCGACGGGCGGGCGGTAATCTTCCACGAATACGGCTCGACCAGCAGCGGCATTCGCCGGCTGGTCTTCGACTCGGCCCCGGCGGCAACGACGATCCTGCCACCGGCATACGACGAAGCGGCGCCGGCGCTGTCGCCCGACGGGCGCTGGCTGGCCTATCAATCCGACGAAACCGGCCGCTCCGAGATCTACGTGCGTCCCTACCCCGGGCCCGGCGCGCGGCTGTCGCTCTCGGCCGAGGGCGGGTCGGAGCCGGCCTGGTCCCGCGACGGCCGCTCGCTCTACTACCGGGCCGGCGACTCGATGATGGTCGCCCTGACCGGCACGACCGGTACCGGCCTCACGGTGACCGGCCGGCGACTCCTCTTCCGGGGCAGGTTCCTGTCCGGCGACCGGTTCCGCGGGTACGATGTCTCCCCCGACGGACAGCGCTTCTACCTGCTGCGCGGCAGTGAAGCGCCGTCCACGTTCATCGCGGTGCATCACTTCTTCGACCGGCTGGCGTTCGACGAGCGGCGCAAGCCGTGACCGCGATGATTCCCCGCCGCATCAGTTCATGATCGTCGCGGCTAGCGCCACTCCCCGGTGCGCCGTATTTTGCCTCCTGCGTCGCCCCACCCGCTTTCGCCATCCGCACAGGGATACCCGTGGACCTCCGGTCCCAACTGCAAGCCAGTCTCGGTACCGCCCTCCTCATCGAGCGCGAGCTCGGTGGCGGGGGGATGTCGCGCGTCTTCGTGGCCAACGAAGTGCGGCTCTCCCGCCGGGTGGTCATCAAGGTGCTCAACCCCGAGCTGGTGCAGGGGCTGAATGCGCAGCGCTTCGAGCGGGAGATCCTGCTGGCGGCCTCGCTGCAGCAGGCCAATATCGTCCCGCTGCTCGCCGCCGGTGACGTCGACGGCCTGCCCTGGTTCACCATGCCGTTCGTGGAAGGCGAATCGCTCCGCAACCGGCTCGATGGTCACGGCCTCCCCATCAATGACGTCCTGGCCATCCTGCGCGACGTCGCCAAGGCGCTGGCCTACGCCCACGCCCGCGGCATCGTGCATCGCGACATCAAGCCGGACAACGTGCTGCTCTCCGGCGGGACCGCGGTGGTCACCGACTTCGGCATCGCCAAGGCGCTGAGCGCCTCGCGCACCTCCGGGACCGGCGCCACGCTGACGCAGATGGGGACCGCGATCGGCACCCCCGCCTACATGGCCCCGGAGCAGGTGGCCGGCGACCCGAACATCGATCATCGGGTCGATCTCTACGCCCTCGGCTGCATGGCGCAGGAACTGCTCACCGGGAAGTCTCCCTTCGCCGACCGGACGCCGCAGAAGATGCTGGCGGCTCACCTGAGTGAGGTGGCGGTACCGGTGCGCACCCTGCGTTCCGATTGCCCCGCGCCGCTCGCCGCCCTGATCGAGCAGCTGCTGCAGAAGGACCCGGCGGATCGGACCCAGTCGGCCAGCGAAGTGCTCCGCGCCCTCGACACGGTGGGGACCAGCTCGACGGCGACTTCGGCGCTGGGCACGCCGGGCATGCTGCCGAGAGTCCTCGGGCTCTATGCCCTCGCGACTGGTGCCGTGGCGCTGCTGGCCAAGGCGGCGGTGGTCGGCATCGGCCTGCCCAACTGGGTCTTCCCCGGTGCGGTGCTGGTGATGCTGCTCGGCCTCCCGGCGCTGCTCGCCACCGCCTACGTCAAGCGGGTGGCCCGGCAGGCGGTGACCGCCACGCCGACGCTGACGCCCGGCGACGCTGACGCCCGGCGGGTCGATGATGCCCTCGCTGCCGTCGGGGACCATCGCGACAATCGCACTCAAGGCCCACCCCCACGTCTCGTGGCGCCGCACCGCGCGCGGCGGCGTCTATGCCATGGGAACATTCGTCGTCCTCGTCACCGGCTTCATGACGCTGCGCGCGCTAGGCATCGGCCCGTGGGGCTCGCTGCTCGCGGCGGGATCGCTCACGGCGGATTCCCGCATCGTCCTCGCCGATTTTACCGCCGCGCCGGAAGACTCGTCGCTGGCACCCATCGTGGGAGCCGCGGTCCGCGCGGCGCTGTCGCAGTCCACCTCCATTCGTGTTATCGAGGCGGCCGAGGTTGCGGGGCTGCTGCAGCAGATGCAGCGCGAGCGGACCGCGCCACTCGATCCCGCCACCGCCCGCGAAGTGGCTACCCGGGCGGGCGCCGCCGCGGTGCTCGGCGGGCGGCTGGCCCGGGTCGGCACCGGTTACGCGGTGAGCCTCGAACTGGTCAGTACCGCCGACCAGCTCTCCCTGGCGTCCTACCAGGGGACCGCCGATGGAGTGAAGGATCTGCTGACTGTGGTGGACGAGCTCGCCCGCAAGCTCCGGGGCAAGGTCGGGGAGTCGCTCAAGCGGGTGCAGCGCAGCGTCCCGCTGCAGCAGGCGACGACCGGTTCCCTCGAGGCGCTCCGGAAGTACACCGAGGCGACCGAGGCCAACGACGTGACCCAGGACTACGACCGGGCGGTGCGGCTGCTCCGGGAGGCGGTGGCCATCGACTCCACCTTTGCGCTGGGGTGGCGCAAGCTCTCGGCCGCGCTGTTCAATGCGCGGGCCTCGGCGGCGGCGCGGGACTCCGCCCTGGAGCGCGCCGAGCGCTATGCCGACCGGCTGCCCGAGGTCGAAAAGCAGCTGGTGCGCGGCGCCTTCTACGAATCGCACCGGACCAGCGGCGACCGGGGCCAGGCGCTCGCCGCCTACCAGGCGGCGTACGCCGCCGACAGCCTGAACAAGACCGCGATCAACCAGCTACTCATGATCTACCAGTCGCGCCGGCAGTCCGACAGCGCCATGCGCTATGCCCGCCGCGAACTCGCGGTGGAGCCGAATGTGATGAACGCGACGCGTATTGTGGGCGTCAACATCATGCTCGGTCGGCTGGACGAGGCCGCGGCGATGACCGATTCCATCGTTCAGGCCACGCCTGAGGCGGCCAGCGCGTTCGCCATTCTGTCCAGTCGCTTCGCCATCTACCTCGCGCGGGGACAGCATGATTCTGCCGCCCTGGTTGCGGAGACGATGAGACGGCAGCCATCCATTCCGGTCCAGGTCGTGGGGCTCCAGGGGCTCGGCGGCCTCGCGGCCACCGAAGGTCGCCTGACTCAGGCCATCACGCTGAACACGCAGGTCAATGCGCTGCTCGCGGGTCGTGGCGTCCCGGTGTTCGACGGCCAGGCGGAGGCGATGAGTGACATCCTCTTCCGCGGCCGACAGGCGCAGGGTGCCCAGCGGGTGGAAGCGATCATGGCCGGGCGTCAGTGGACCGCGGCAGATACGAAAGACCGGCCCTACTTCTGGGCCGCGACGATGCTGGCCCGCGCGGGGAAGCCGGAGCGGGCCCGACAGGTCCTGGCCCGCTACCGCGCCGAGGATCCCACCGGCGCCACGGCGGTGCCGAAACAGAGGCAGCTCACAGTCGTCAACGGTGAGATTGCGCTCGCGGAAGGGAAGCACGCTGAGGCGCTGGGGCAGTTCCGGGAGGGAGATCTCCGGGAAGACGGCGCGC
Organism: Gemmatimonadota bacterium; assembly: GCA_031413355.1. Lineage (GTDB taxonomy): Bacteria > Gemmatimonadota > Gemmatimonadetes > Gemmatimonadales > GWC2-71-9 > JADJOM01. Next base: position 11,370 of record JANOFA010000655.1, read on the forward strand.
CGATTCAGTGCGACGCCTGCACTCACTTCAATCTTGCCCGCGCGTTCGACGCCGCCGGCCAGCCCGACAGCGCGGTGAGCTATTTCGAGCGCTATCTCGCCATTCCCGCCCCGCGTCGGCAGGATTGGGTGTCGCTAGCCGTGGTCGAGCAGCGGCTGGGCGAGCTGTACGACAGCCGCAAGGAACGCCAGAAGGCGATCACCCACTACACCGCCTTCGTGGATCAGTGGAAGAACGCCGACGCCGATCTCCAGCCGGCGGTCGCCAGCGTGAAGCGGCGGCTCAATGAGCTGCTGGGCCAGGAGGGCAACTAGCGTAGCGATGCGACAACCCAATTCTGTGGTCCTCGCCGCCGCCGTGCTGCTCTGGTCCGCCGGGCCGGCCCAGCCGACCGCGGAGCATCACCAGCTCCCCACCGTACACCCCAACGACAACCGCATCCCCGCCGGCCGTTTCCACGGCGACACGCTCGAGATCCACCTCGAAGTCCGCATGGCCACCTGGCGGCCGGAAGCGGACACCGGCCCGGCCATCGACGTGGCGGCCTTCGGCGAGACGGGACACAATCCCGAAATCCCCGGCCC
>JANOFA010000656.1:0-1305 GCA_031413355.1 Gemmatimonadota bacterium
CGACATCCGCTTCATGAACAGAAACGCGGCCAGCACCATCCCCACCTGCACCGCGACCGCCAGGTCCACCAGCACCGTCAGCAGGAAGGTCACCAGCAGCACGGCGACGTCGCTCTTGGGCGCCCGGAGCTCGCCGCGAAACCGGCGCCATTCGCTCATGTTGTAGCTGACCACGACGAGTATCGCAGCGAGGGCGGCCATCGGGATGTGGGCGACCAGTGGGCCGAAGAACAGCACGATCAGCAGCAGGGTTCCCGCGTGAACGAGGCCGGCGACCGGAGTGCGGCCGCCATTTTTCACATTGGTCGCGGTGCGGGCGATCGCACCGGTCACGGGGATGCCACCGAAGAGCGGTGACGCGATGTTGGCGATCCCCTGCGCCACCAGCTCCATGTTCGAGCGGTGTCGCGTACCGATCATCCCGTCGGCCACGACGGCGGAAAGCAGCGATTCGATGCCGGCCAGCAGGGCGATCGTGAATGCCGGCGAGACGAGACCGCGCAGCACGTCCCACGAGACGGAGGGGAGATGGGGTGATGGCAGCGAGGCGTGGACCGTGCCGAAGCGGTCCCCGATGGTCTCCACCGGCAAATGCCCGACATAGACGACGAGGCTGGCAACCATCAGCGCGACAAAGGGCGACGGTACGCGCAGCGAGACTCGGGGCCACAGGATCAGGATCGCGAGCGAGCCTGCCGCCACGCCGATGGCCCAGGGATTGATGCTGGTGACGTTGGTGAAGTACGCCATCCACTTGGCGACAAATTCCGCTGGCACCGCCGTCATCTGCAGGCCGAAGAAATCCTTCACCTGGCTGGAAAAGATGATCAACGCGATCCCGGTGGTGAATCCCGTCGTCACCGGGTACGGGATGAACTTGATGGCGGCCCCCAGCTTGGCCAGGCCGAGCCCGATGAGCATCACGCCCGCCATCATCGTAGCGACCAGGAGTCCGTCCATCCCGTACTGCTGGATCACCCCCGCGACGATGACGACGAACGCCCCGGTTGGCCCGCCGATCTGAACCCGGGAACCGCCCAGCGCCGAGACGAGAAATCCCCCGATGATCGCGGTAAAGAGGCCGGCCTCGGGGGTCGCCCCGCTGGCGATACCGAAGGCGATCGACAGCGGCAGCGCCACAATGCCGACGATGACGCCGGCGGTGACATCGGTGGCGAACCGCTGCCTGGTGTACCCGTCACGCAGCGTGGTGATGAGCTTGGGGAGGAGCATCGGTCAGTCGGTCCGGAGCATCACGTCATGTCCTTCTGATCGAGCGGACGGATGCCGAGGTCGAAGGCGAGG
>JANOFA010000657.1:0-5044 GCA_031413355.1 Gemmatimonadota bacterium
CTTAGGATCATCCCAAAGAGGCTAAACTATGCTATAGTATCAAGACCTTAGGAAACGCCGAAGTCGTCGAGCCGGGTCAGCTCCTGGCCGTCAATCGTCACCGTGCCATGTGTGGGACGGTCGAGCCCGGCCAGCAGTCCGAGCAGCGTGGTCTTGCCGCTGCCGGACGGGCCGACGATCGCCACGACCTCGCCCGATGTGATACTGAAGCTGATATCCTTCAGCACGGTGAGCGGGCGGCCGCCGGAGAGATACGATTTGGTGAGTGCGTTGACGCGGATCATTGAGGGACGGGCGGTAGGGAGTAGGCGCGAGGCGCTAGGCGGTAGGCGGGAGAGCACCACCGACAGGGAATGGTGATGGACGACATGCATCGCTGGGGCAGAATCATAGTCGGGATTGGTGTCTTGGGGGTCGTGGTCGCCTGTGCCGGCGGGGACGCCCCCCCCGCCCAGCGCCCAGCGCCACCCTCCGCTGCCGCGGCGCCGGCCCGTCCGCCCGCCAGTCCGCCCGACCGCCCCACCATCGTCTTTCTCGGTACCTCCCTCACCGCCGGCTACGGCCTCCCCACGCCCGACTCGGCGTACCCCGCCGTAGTGCAGCAGCTCCTCGACTCGGCGGGCCTCCGCTACACCGCGGTGAATGCCGGTGTGAGCGGCGAGAGCTCCGCCGGAGCGCTGCGGCGGGTGGACTGGGTGCTCAAGGCGAGGCCGGCCTTCCTCGTGATCGAGACCGGCGCCAACGACGGCCTGCGGGGGCAGGATCCCGACTCCGTGCGCGCCAACATCCAGCTGATGGTCGACCGGACGCGGGCCCAGTCGCCGGAGACCCGCATCGTGCTCGCAGGGATGGAGGCGTTGCCCAACCTGGGTCAGGACTATGTGCGGCGGTTCCGCGCGGTCTTTCCTGCGCTGGCGAAGATCAACAAGCTCCCGCTGATCCCATTCCTGCTGCAGGATGTGGCGGGGGTGGATTCACTGAACCAGGACGACGGCATTCATCCCAACAACCGGGGCGCCCGGCTGGCGGCCCAGAACGTCTGGCGCACACTGGAGCCGCTCCTCCGATGAGACTCTCCGCTCGATTGACGGTCAGCCTGGTACTGCTGGCCGCGGTGATTGCCTGTGGCGGTGACGGCAGTGGCCCGGGGGAGAAGCCCCGTTCGTTTCTCATGGGTTTCTCGGCGATCCCGCCATCGCCCGACACGACGCTGCTGCTGCAGACGCTGGCGCTTTCCACCCAGCACTCCGATGCCGGCCTGATTCAGCTCTCGATCCCGTGGACCGACCTGCTGAGTGGCATTCCGGCTGACTCGGAAGTGCGCGTCGTTCGGCTGCCACTGGTGAACTACTATCGCGGCAACGGCCACAAGATCGTGGTGGCGCTCGATGTCACGAACGGGCTCGACCGCTCCGCGGAGGATCCGCAGCTGGTGACCGCCGGCCGGAGCATCACCGACACGATGGTGCAGCGGCTGTATCGTGAGTACGTCGCCGCGGTGGACAGCATTCTCGATCCGACGTACCTCAGCCTCGCCGCCGAAACCAATCTCATTCGCGCACTCGCCCTCCCCGCGGTCTACCAGGCGGTTGTGACTATGGTAAACGTCGCCGCAGTGGAGCGCGCTGCCGCCGGGAGCCAGACACCGCTGATGATCAGCGCGCAGGTCGAGACGGCGTGGGGAGCGCTGCAGGGGGGAATTGGATTCCAGGGGATCGCCCAGGACCGGACCGACTTCCCGTTCATCGAAGCCCTGGGCCTTTCCTCCTATCCCTACCTTGGCGGCTTCGGTCAGCCCGACAGCATCCCGCTCAACTACTACAGCAGGCTGGTGCAGGGGTCACCGCTGCCCGTTGTGGTGCTCGAGGGAGGCTGGCCGTCAATTCCGGCCGGCTCGATCACCTCGACCCCGGCGCTGCAGGCGGCGTATATCGCGCGTCACACCCGCCTGCTCGATTCCGCGCAGGCGGCCGGGTACTTCCAGATCACCTTCACCGACTTTGACCTCAGCACCTTTCCGCCCTCGACGGTGGCCGGCCTCACGCCGTTCGCGCACCTCGGGCTGGTCGATTCGATGCTTGGTCCCAAGCCGGCGCTCGCCAGCTGGGATAGTGTGCTCGCCCGCCGGTATCGCCCATGACGCTCCGACTCCTCGCCTTTGCCGCCTCGCTCCGTCAGGCCTCGTGGAACCGGAGACTGCTCGGCGTGACGGTGGAGGTCGCCCGCGCCAACGGCGCCGAGGTGGATCTGGCGGAGTTCCGCGAATTCGCCATGCCGCTGTATGACGCCGATCTGCAGGCGGCAGAAGGGATCCCCTCCGGTGCCCAGCTGCTCAGCGCCCGCATTCGCGCCGCAGACGGCATTCTGCTCGCGTCGCCGGAATACAATTTTTCCATGCCGGGCGCGATCAAAAACGCCATCGATTGGGTGTCGCGGGAGAAGCCAATGCCGCTCAGGGGGAAGAGCGCCATGCTCCTGTCCACCTCCCCGGGGCTCGTGGGTGGCAACCGCGGTCTCTGGGCGCTGCGGGTCCCGCTCGAGTCGCTCGGCGTCCACGTTCATCCCGACATGTTCTCGCTGGCGCAGGGCGACAAGGCCTTTGATGCGGCGGGCCAGTTCACCGATCCGGTGGTGCTGGAGCGGCTGACAAAGATGGTGCAGGGGTATCTCAAGGTGGCGGAGGCGCTGGCGGGGTAGGTCGAGCCTCCGTGCCCGACGATCGCGGGGTGGGTCGGGCCTCCGTGCCCGACGATCGAGGCGGGGGGAGGTCAGGCACGGAGGCCTGACCTACCCCCCGCGTTTCATGCCAGCCCACCAGAGCCATGGATACTCCGAGAGGCTTGGCCAGCGTCGGAATGGGTTGTCCATGATGTATCGAATTTTTTCGGCGAGGTCACCCCGACTACGGACCATCCGGTCGTAGGAATCAATCTGCCACACCGGGCCTCGTCGCCCGGTCTGTCGCTGCAATCGGTTGGCCGAGAATGACTTCCATGAGTGGAGGATCTTCCCGAGCTCCCATCCCGCCAATGGCTTCACCACCGCATGTACATGGTCATCCATCACGACTATCGCGTGCAGTCGAAACCGGCTTCCATCGAAATGCCGGAAGATTGCGAGCAATCTCCTGCGCTCATCGAGTGACAGAGGGGACTGGTCGCGGTGGAGTCGCCAGGTCACGAAATAGATCGCACCGTCGAGCTGCCAGTGGGGGAGGCGACGACAGCGGATGCGGAGCGGCATCCCACGACATTGCGCGATCCATGGCGAATCATTGGTACCGAATATGTCGGCGATGGTCCAGCGAAAGCGCGAAATGGGTTCCCCCACTCGACCGACGATCGAGGTAGATCGGGCCTCCGTGCCCGACGAGGGGGTAGATTGGGCCTCCGTGCCCGAGGGGGTAGGTCGGGCGTGGAATTCGGGGTAGGTCAGGCACGGAGGCCTGACCTACCCTACCCGACAACGGACCGCTAGCAGTTCTCGGGGAATTGGGTGCAGTAGTCTTCCGCGGTGCCCTCCTCCGTCGGCTTCTTGCCGTCGCAGGCGGCGGTCACAAAGACGAGCGAGAACAGGACGAGCGCGAGCAGGTTCGAGCGAAACAGCCGGGTGCGGCGAAACATGGGGCATCTCCTGTGAGGATTCGGGGAAGGGGGTGAGACTGCCCTCCCTGCTGGAGATACGTACCCGCTCCGTCACGCTTCTCACCGGCAGAAACAGCCGGGCGGAACAATTGCTTCGCCCCGAACCCTAACCCCGGGACTCCATCCGATCGACGAAGTAGGGCAGCATCCGGCGCCACCAGGGCCAGTCGTGATTCACGTCGGCACCCCACAGGTCAAGCTGATGCGGGATCGCTTTCTCTGTGAGGATGCGGGAGAGCTTCTGTGACGCCTGCGGCTCTTCGTAGGCTCCTTGACCACTGACGATGACGATCTGGCAGGAGCGCTGCAGCAGCTCGAGGTAGCGCCCCTCCAGGCGGGGCAGGTACGTGGCGGGATTGTTGAAGTAGCAGTTGTCGTCGCGATAGCCCCTGAGATAGCTGGGCGCGAGATCGTAGAAGCCGCTCATCGCGATCGTGCCGCCAAACAGGTCGGGCCGGCGGAAGAGGGCGTTGGCTGCGTGAAAGGCGCCGAAGCTCGCCCCCGAGGTGAAGGCGCGGGCTTCGGGATCGCCGCTGACCTGCCGGATATAGGGCGCCACCTCCGCTTCGACATACGTCATGTAGAGCGCCTGCCGCCGAGCCTGTTCCGGCACCGGCACCTTGTCGTCCATCCACGCCATGCTGTTGATGCTGTCGATGGATAAGACCTGGATCCGTCCGGCCAGGATCTGCGATTCGATTGCCTGGATCAGGAAGAACCGCTCGCACTCGAGGTAGTCGGCGGCGGCGGTGGGGAAGAGGAGCAGCGGGTGGCCGCGATCACCGTAGACGACCACCGGCATGTCGATACCCAACGCTGCACTGCGCCAGCCGTCGAGTCGGCGCGGCAGCTCCGGCGAGATGTACTGGAAGTCCATGAGCCTGGGGGAGAGGGGGGCCAGCGCAATGTGGCGGAGACCGATGCGTCACAAGCCACCGGTCTCGGGGGGAGGGTTTACGGCCAGTTGATGATGCCGCCAGTGCCAACGACCTGGCTGAGGGCGGGTCCGTTGCCGCCAACCTGCGGACTCTGATTGGAACCGGCCATCGTCACAGTGAATGCCTGGCTATTGGTGGACGTCAGCCTGACATAGAGGTTGTTGGCGCCGATCCCCAGCGGGTTGAAGTCCACATTCGTTGTGGTAATCGCCGGCCTGGGCGCGAACGAGTTGCCGGGGCCGCTGATGCTCAGCGCGAGTGCGTTGGTCGGTCCGAATCCCTGGAACGTGATGTTGCTCAGGTTCTCGGTTGAGAAGACGCCCTGCTCGTCCAGAATGAGCGTGACATCGTCAAGTGTCAGGCCGGAGACCTGCGCCCGGCGGACGGTGAGTGAGTTGCCGCCGGACAGAGTCACCGCGGCCGAGGTGGAGATCAGCGAGTCGGCGATGCTGTTGACACTCA
>JANOFA010000658.1:0-10705 GCA_031413355.1 Gemmatimonadota bacterium
TGCCCAGCAGCCCGAAATAGCCGACGCCGGCGATCGCACCGACCAGCGTCACCAGCGGATGGATCTGGGCATAGCGGCGGAAGACGGCGGGGCGCACCAGCAGGTCCACATTCCCCACCACGAAGATCCCGACCACGGCGAGGGCCGCCGCCGCACCCACATGTCCGCCGAGTATCAGGCTCAGGGCGCCCGGTCCCCAGACCAGCCCGGATCCCACCACCGGGAGAATGGCGAAGACCATCGTCACCAGCCCCCAGAAGACTGCGTTCGAGAGGCCGGTGAACCAGAACGCCATTCCGACGACCGCGCCCTGGATCGCGGCGACCAGGCCGGTGCCGATCACCGTCGAGATCGTCACATCCCGGAACCGGTCCTTCAGGAGGTCGGCGCTGGCGGGGGAAAACGGGATGTACGGCCTCACCCCCGCCCACGCCCGGCCGCCGCTGAGCAGCAGATAGTAGGTGATGAACAGTGCAATGACGAGGTTGAGGCTGATTCGGGTCGCGGTGCCGAGGATGCCGAAGGCCGCTCCTCCGATCCAGCTTACCAGCTTCTCGCCCACGCCGGCCAGTTTCGGCCCGACCATCACGCCACCGATCTCGAGCCCCTTCAACCGGTCGATCAGCGGCCCGGTGATCACCCCATTGGCAATGCTCTGGGCCTGATCGACCACGAGGCCGGCGAAAATCGCGGCAGGCACGACGATCACGACAAGCGAGAGGAGCACGACCACTCCCGCCGCGGCCCGGGCCGGTATGCGTCGCACCAGCCAGGCCTGGACCGGAGTGAAGATCACGGTAAGGACCAACCCGCCGATCAGGCCGGAGCCATACGGCGCCAGGGCGATCATCAGCGCGAGACCCAGCAGGAGGATGACGAGCGCGGCACGATCGCGAGCGGAGGTGGGGATGGTCATGGGAGGATTGTATACCGGCGCCGGCGGTGGGGGGAGGGAAGCGACCCGGCCCGCGAACTGAGCATTGGGCCAATCGGCCCGGGGCTCCAGTTGATGAACGCACAACGGCCGCAGCTCAATCGGCGGCCGTCGTTCCCGGCCTCCGCAGCCGTGCGGCCGTGGTCCACCAGTGCCCGAGGCGAGAGTCGAACTCGCACGGGGTTGCCCCCGGCGGATTTTGAGTCCGCTGCGTCTGCCATTCCGCCACTCGGGCCAGCGGGGAGTATCGCGGAATTCCGGAGTGAACGCAACCGAAGCGAACAGGGGACGGGTAGCAGGTGGCAGGTGGCAGAAACGCCCTGAATTCACGCCACCCGTCGTATCCCCGCTACCCTCGAACGCCTCGTCCCGCTAACCTCCACTTCGAATCTGGTTCAGGGACTCAGTGGTTCGCTGCCACCTGTCACCTGCCCGCTGCCACCTGCCACCTGCCCCCTTGAGTTCAATGCCCCGAGCCATCCCGTCACGCGGCCTCCATCCCTGGCACGACATCCCCACCGGGCCCAATCCGCCGGAGGTGGTCAACGCCATCATCGAGATCCCGACCCGCGAGCGCAACAAGTACGAACTCGACAAGGCGCTCGGCATCTTCCGGCTGGATCGGGTGCTCGCCAGCGCAGTGCACTACCCGGGTGACTACGGCTTTCTTCCCCGCACGCTCGGTGACGACGGCGATCCGCTCGACGTCCTCGTGATCACGACGATTCCCGTCTTCACCGGCTGCCTGGTGGAGTGCCGCCCGATCGGGCTGTTCCACCTGATCGATCGGGGCAAGGCGGACGAGAAGGTCCTCGCTGTCCCGGTCAGCGATCCCTACTCCGATGGCGTCAACGGCCTCGACGACATCCCGCAGCACATGCTGAAGGAGATCGAGCATTTCTTCCAGGTCTACAAGGACCTCGAAGGCGTAGCGACCCGCACCCGCGGATTCGAAGGTGCAAAGGAGGCCGGCGAGGCGATCACCGATGCAATGGCCCTCTACAAGAAGAAGTTCGGCCGCGCCCGCCGGTGAGACGCCTGGCTCCACCTGGGGAAACAGTGCGGGCGACCACTTACTGGTCGCCCGCTTTTTATCGGTCCTCGTGACCACCGCCGCTCACTCCTGGAGCGATTTCGGTGGCCCCAGGATTTCGCGCCAGACGAGCGCCTCTTTGAGTCGGCTGCGGCCCGCCACTTTTTTCGGTTCTGCGGCGGCGGCCGCCGTCGACCGGATCTCGGCATCGAACCGCCGATGATCCGCCGAGTTCAGTGGACGATTCCGGGCCTCCGCCTCGCGTATCCGCCGTTGCGCCACCTCCTCCGCGCGGTCGTCGGAATCCACCTCGATGCGCAGACGGCGCGCTGGCCGGTCGTCAATGACTTCGAGCGATTCCTCGACTTCGAGCGATTCCCCCTCCAGCGAAGTCCGCTCCTCCACTTCCTCCGCACTCGGCAGCCGGGTCCGGCTGTGGCGGCCGAGCGGCCCGCGATCGTCATCGCCCATCGGCTGCGCCCGGCGCTGGGGTGGCGCGGCCTTCCGGGCTGGCAGTGTCTTCTGACGCTGGGCCGGCGCCGGGCGCGGCAGATCCTTCTCCTGCTTCACCCGCTGGATCTCCCGCAGGATCTTCTCGAGCGAGACAGCTTCGTCCTGAGTCGAGGACGACTCGTCGTCTGCGTCTGTCGGCGGCAGCGTGCCGCGCTGCGCCGCCTTCTTCCCCGCCTTGGACAACAGGTTCAGGACGAAGTAGATGGCGCCGAGGATGAGTAACCCCTCGATGCCGGCGGCGGAGCGCATCTCAGGTACCATCAGGAGCTGGACGTCCCCTCGGGCTGCCCTGCGATGGCCTGACGCATGGTAGTGTCGGCCTGAAGATTCTTGTACTTCTGGAAGTCCATGACGCCGAGGTTCCCCATGCGGAATGCCTCGGCCATGGCGAGCGGAATCTGGGCCTCCGCGGCGATGACCAGGGCCCGCTGTTTCTGGGCTTCGGCCTTGTACTCCTGTTCCATGGCGACTGCGAGGGCGCGACGCTCCTCCGCCTTGGCCTGGGCGATCCGCTTGTCCGCCTCGGCCTGATCGGTCTGCAGCTCGGCGCCGATGTTCTTGCCGACATCCACGTCGGCGATGTCGATGGAGAGAATTTCGAATGCGGTACCGGCGTCGAGCCCCTTGGCCAGCACGGTCTTCGAAATCATGTCCGGACACTCCAGCACGGCCTTGTGGGAACTCGCCGAGCCGATCGTGCTGACGATCCCCTCACCGACGCGCGCCAGGATCGTCTCCTCGCCCGCTCCGCCGACCAGCCGATTGACGTTGGCGCGCACCGTCACGCGTGCCAGCGCCAGGAGCTGAATGCCGTCCTTGGCCATCGCCGCCACCTTCGGCGTGGTGATGACCTTTGGATTCACGCTGACCTGCACCGCCTCGAACACGTCGCGACCGGCCAGATCGATGGCCGTCGCCTGCTTGAGCGGAAGCGCGATACCGGCCGCATCGGCCGAAATCAGGGCGCGGACGACCCGCTCGACGTTGCCGCCGGCCAGGTAATGCGCCTCAAGGGCGTCGATGGATAGCTGCAATCCCGCCTTATGCGCCATGATCAGCGGACTCACGATCATGCTGGGATTCACCTTGCGGAAGCGCATCCCGAACAGGGTGAAAAACTTGATCCGTACACCCGACATCAGGGCCTGAAACCAGATCCCGATCGGCACGAAGCGGAAGAAAATGACCAGGACGATGAATCCAATGAAAAATAGCGCGAGCAACAACCCAGCCTGTACCGATGTGTCTTCCACGTTCAATTCTCCCGGTTAGTCCTTCGCCTGCCGCACGACATGACGGTAGCCATCGGACCGCAGCACTTCGATCCGGCCGCCGGAGCCGACGTATTCCCCTTCCGTGACCACATCAATCCGCTCTCCGTCCACCGTCGCTACCCCTGCCGGGCGGAGGTCAGTCACCGCGACACCCGCCTTCCCCACCAGCTCCGGCCGACGCAGCGCCGCGACGTACCCCCGCCCCGAGTCGTTCGACTCCTTGAGAATGAGGCCGCCGAATCGATTGCTGGTGGGCAGGTGACGCAGCCAGGCGTACCCGACGGCGAGCGTGATCAGGATGCTGGTCATGAGAATCGCCAGCGCCTGCACGACATCACCGCCGGTCGGGGCCGCGCCCAGCATCGCGAGCACGACGGCCGCGCCCACGAGCAGGGCCCCAAGGACCCCCGCCACTCCGAAGCCCGGCAGCACGAAGACCTCGACCGCCACCGCGATGACCCCAAGCCCCAGCAAAATGATCTCTTCGCGCCCGGCGAGGCCCAGCAGCAGACTGGAGCCGAAGAAGAGTCCGAGGGAACTCATGCCGACGATGAGCCCCACCCCGTGGGTGCCGGCCTTGACCTCCGCGCCGATGGCCAGCACACCGAGCGAGAGCAGCAGGGGTGAGACGATCGGGTTGGTCAGGAAGCGGACGATGAACTCCGCCCAGTTGGACTCCACGCTGACGACGGGCGACGCGGCGAAGCCCAGTTTCGCAAGCAGGTCGGCTTCGCTCTCGACTTGGGCCTTGGCATAGCCCACCCGAAGCGCCTCGGCAGTGCTGAGCGTGACCAGCTGCCCTCGCGGGACCAGTCCTTCGACCCCGAGGTTTTCGTCGACCATCGCCTCGGCGATGCGCGGATCGAGCCCCTGCTCTTCCGCCAGGGCCCGGAACTCGCCGCGCATGGCGGAGACGTACTTCTCCGCCAGCTTGGTCCCCTGCCCATCCACCGGCGTTGCCGCACCGAGCACCGCGCCGGTGCGCATGTAGATACCGTCGGTGGCCAGGGCGATCATGGCCCCAGCGCTGTAAGCGCGGGGGTTGACGAAGGCGTAGACCGGCACTTTGGACGCGCGCACGGCATCGGTGATCCGCTCGGCGGCATCGATGCGACCACCGGGAGTATCGAGGTCGAGGATGATGGTGGCAGCGCCCAGGGCATTGGCTTCCCGGATGCCGCGTGCAAGGAAGGGTGCCAGGCCGTGATCGATCGGCCCGTGCACTTTCAAGCGGTAGACCGAGCCTTGGACCTCCAGCCGCTGAACCGAACTGGCGGTGTCCTGCGCGGCCACGGCGAGCGGGCCAGCGAGCACCAGCAACAGACAGAACCTTGAACAGGCGTACCGCATCTCGCGCTCCTCCGTAGAGGAGGGGAAAGCTAGTGGCGCGCCGATGAGATGACTAGGAGACCCACCCGCGGAGGCGCCCTACGGCAGCAAGCGCCGGCGCGGGCGAGACATTCCCGAGTCCTGGGGCACTTCCTGTGCTTCCCGCACCCTGTCGAGCAACCGCTCCCGCGCGAGGAGGTACTGGGCGCGCTGCACCGGGTCAAGGAACCCGCTCATCTCCCGGACCTCATCCCGGTAACTCTGCGCGTAGCGAATCTTGAGGTCGAGCAACTGGTCGGTGTAGCGGGCGACATTGTCCTTGTTGGCCGCAACGCCGGGGCGCAGCTCTCCCGCGAGCGCCTGGCGCAGCCGGCGTTCTTCGCTGTCGAAGTTGCGCCGTTTGAGGAAGTAGGTGCCGACGACTTCGCGCATCCGGTCTGCCTGCTGGTCGGAGAGCGCCAGCTCCTCCTGCACCCGGGCGGCGAACCGCTCCTGAATCAGGCGGCGCAGCCGTTCCACGCGCGGCGGGTCGGCGATGCTGTCCTGGGCACGGACGGGCCCGCCGAAGACAACTGTTGCGACGAGCATGAGGATCAGGAAACGCATCAGCCCTCCAGGGAGCGCAGTACGCGCTCGAGTTGAGAATCGTCGAGGTCTCCGAAGGTCGGACTGGGCCCGCCCCCAGTCCCACCGAGCGGCGGGTCCAGCGCCTCCAGTACCGCCTGCAGTTGATCGCCGTCGAGTCCTTCCAGTTCCGCCAGCGGCACCTCGAGCGCCGCCCCCGAGGCCGCGGACACCGTCGGGGGGGCGGTGGGACGGTGTTCCGTGGTGTCCCACACCATGACGGTCAGCACCGCCGCGGCCGCGAGCCCGGTGATCCACCCGGTCCGCTTCCATCGGCGCGCTCGCCTGTCCCGCGCCAATCGGTCTTGAACCTGGCGGGTGATGCCGGGAAGATCGAGCCGCCGCGCTGTCATGTCGCCCAGCCGCGGTGCGATACTCACCAGCCGCCAGCTGGCGGCGCAGTTGGCGCAAGCCGCCAGATGGGTCACCTCTTCCGGCGCCCACGATGCCTGGTCATGCGCCACCAGTGGCATCTTGTCGACCAGTATTTCGCAATTGATCATGCGAACAGCTCCTTCAATCGTTTAACAGCGTGGTGATAGTGCACCCGGGCTGCCCCAGGGGTCGTGTCCAGCGATCGCGCGATCTCCTCGTAGGCCATCCCCTGCTGGGCCCGGAGCAGAAAGACCTCGCGCTGGAGGCGCGGCAGACGAGTGAGTTCGTCGGCCAGGTTCCGCTCCGCCTCGTTCGCTTCGAGCGCGGCGGCGGGATCATCGTGAGTGGCGACATCATGGTCATCGATAGAAATCACGGTGCGTCCCTTGCGCCGCCGGTACTGATCCCGGGCCAGGTTGCTGCCGATCGTGAGCAGCCAGCTCCGGAAGGCCGACTCTCCCCGCCAGCCGTCGAGCGCCCGGAACGCCCGGAAGAAGGCCTCCTGCACCAGATCATCGATCTCTCCCGGATCAGCCCCGGTCCCCGCGATGAACCGCGCCAGGCTTGCGGCGTGGCGCGCGACCAGCTGCGAGGCCCCGGATTCGTCCCCGCCCCGGTAGGCGCTGACGAGGTCGGCGTCGGTGGGGACCGCTGGAGGGGGTGGTACCGATTGGGGCATTGTGGCGAGGGAGACGGGGCCTGGGATCGGATGTTAACCGGGTCTGAAAGTGGAGGATGATCGGTTCCCCAGTCCGCAGCAAGCCGGGCGCAGCTACATTTCCACTATTCACAACGCCGGAACTCCCGACCGTGCCACACCCTGTCATCACCGCCGCTGTCCGGACACCGATCGGCCGGGCCGGCGGCGCCCTCGCCGATGTGCGCCCGGACGACCTCGCCGCCGTGGCGATCCGCGCCCTGATGGAACGCTGCGCCATTCCGGCGGACCAGATCGACGATGTGATCTTCGGCTGCAGCAATCAGGCGGGCGAGGACAATCGCAACGTCGCCCGCATGGCGGCATTGCTGGCCGGCCTGCCGGTCGGTGTGCCGGGACAGACGGTCAACCGCCTGTGCGGCTCCGGGCTGCAGGCGGTGGCGAGTGCCGCGCAGGCGGTGCGGGCCGGCGAAGGTGAAGTTTTCATTGCCGGCGGGGTCGAGAGCATGACCCGCGCGCCGTACATCATGCTGAAGAGCGGCAGCCCGTGGAACCGCACCCCGCCACCGATGGCCGATTCCACCGTCGGCTGGCGCTTCACCAATCCCCGCTTCTCGCCGGACTGGACCATCGCGCTCGGCGAGACGGCGGAGCGGGTCGCCCGGCAGTACGGGATTTCCCGGGCTGAGCAGGACGCCTTTGCCGTCGAGAGCCAGGCCCGCACCCAGGCGGCGATTGCCGGTGGTGCGTTTGCCGCCGAACTCGTCCCCGTTCCCGTTCCGGATGGCAAAGGGAGCACGACGTCCTTCACCGCCGACGAACATCCCCGCGCCGGGGTGACCGTCGAGGCGCTGGGCCGGATGAAGCCGGCGTTCCTCAAGGACGGCAGCGTCACCGCCGCAACCTCGAGCGGCATCAACGATGGCGCAGCCGCGCTGACTGTGCTGAGTGAAGCCGCCGCGGCCCGCCTGGGGCAGCGGCCCCTCGCCCGGATCATTGCGAGCGCGGTCGCCGGCGTCGATCCGTCCGTCATGGGGCTCGGGCCCATCCCCGCCACCCGGAAAGCGCTGGCGCGCGCGGGGCTCACGCCGGATCAGCTGGACCTGATCGAGCTCAACGAGGCGTTCGCGGCCCAGGCGATCGCCTGCATCCGCGAGCTGTCGCTGGACCCGGCAAGAGTGAACATCCACGGCGGCGCGATCGCCCTGGGCCATCCGCTCGGTGCCAGCGGGGCCCGGATCCTCACGACTTTGGTGCATGCCCTCCACCGGACCGGCGGCCGCTACGGCCTGGCCTCGATGTGCATCGGGGTGGGCCAGGGCATCGCCCTCGTGGTCGAACGGCTGGACTGACAGCTCCGGCCGTCGCCGTTCCTCCCCCTCGGACGGGAATCGCCATGCGCACGCTTGCCATCGGACACCGCGGTGCCTCGGGCCACGATTACGAGAATTCTCCCGCCGCCTTTCGGCGTGCGGTGGCCCTTGGAGCCGACGGGGTCGAGCTGGATGTGCATGCGACGAATGATGGCGTGCTGCTGGTGCACCACGATGCGATGGTAGACGGCGTCGGTCGCATCGGAGATTTGCCGGCGTCGGCATTCCGCGCCTGCCTCCTGCCGAACGGCGAGGCCATCCCAACGCTGCCGGAGATCCTGATGATCTGCCAGGGGGTGGATGTCTGGGTGGAGCTCAAGACGCTGCCGGCCGAGGCGGACACCATCCTGCTTGCCGCGCTCGCCTCGGGCCCCACTCCCGCCTCCTACGCGGTGCACAGCTTCGATCACAGGATCATCGCGAGACTCGGCAATCAGCAGCCGGAGCTCCGGCGCGGGGTGCTGCTCTCGTCCTACCTGCTCGACGTACTCCCGGCGTTGACCGGCACGGGCGCCGACACGCTCTGGATGGAGACATCGTTCGCCGATCCGGAGCTGGTCCGGCGACTGCATGACGATGGTGTACAGCTCATCACGTGGACCGCCAATGATCCGGCGGAGATCGACCGGCTCCTCAGCCTCGGGGTCGATGGAATCTGTGGCAACTTCCCCGACCGGATTCGCGACGCGCGAGAGTCGCGCATGCACGGATGATCGGCTACCTTCTGCGCGCCTTCGGTCCCTCCGCGTCGCGCTCTGACTCCGTCGCAGGTCCCACGTGAACCAGGCCAGGAAGTTCCCGCTACGCCCATGGCGCGCCCAGCGCGTCGTTCTGCTCGGGCTGTTCACCTGCATCGCGACCGGGCCGTTACCGGCCCAGCACGCGCCCGGCCACATCGCCTTCGAGCAGTATGCACTCCCCAACGGCCTCACCGTCATCCTGTCGCCCGATCACACCAGCCAGGTCGTGGCGGTCGACGTGTGGTACCGGGCGGGGTCACGCGATGAGCCACCGGTGCGCGCCGGATTGGCCCGGCTGTTCGAACGCCTGATGTACGCCGGGTCGGCCAATGTACCGGCCGGCGGTCACGCGGCCATTGTGGAAAATGTGGGCGGGCGCGGCGAGGCGGGCGCGGACGAGGATATCGCCAGATACATCCAGACGCTGCCGTCGAACCGGCTCAACCTCGGACTCTGGCTCGAAGCCGACCGGATGCGATCGCTCAACATCAACGACACGACCGTCGCCGAAGCACGGGACGGGCTGTTGCGGGAACTGCAGCAGAAGATCGGCGAGGAGGTCTATACCGCCTCCGTTCTCGATGCCGTGGCCTCGCTCTATGACTCCACCGCCTGTCCCGGTTATACCCACCCGCCGACTGGCCGGGTCGGGACGATCACGGCGATAACCACCGCGGACGTGCAAGGGTTTTATCGGCAGCGATACGCCCCGGGCAACGCCCGGCTCGTGGTCACCGGCGACTTCGATTCTGCGGAGGCTCGCAGTCTGATTCTGCAGTACTTCGGTGACCTGCCTGCCAGTGACGCGGCTCCGACTGTGAGCTGCACTGCGACGAGTGCCGCCGGGGCGCGCACGCTGACTACGCGGGACCGGCTGGCTTCGCACCCCGCCGTCGGACTGTTCTACCGGATTCCTGGCGCGGACCACGCCGACATGCCAGCGCTCCAGCTGCTGGGCCTGATCCTCGGGCGGGGACGCGAGGCGCGGCTGGCCCAGGTGCTCGGCGGCCCAGGACTGGCCATCGCAACACAAGCCGGTGTGCTGGGGGATCGGGAGGGTCCTGGCGCCTTCGGCCTCTTCGCCATCGCGGCCGACGGCGTGAGCGCGGATTCGCTGCAGGCACTGCTGGAGGCCCAGATCCGGTGGATCATGAGTGACAGCCTCGGAGAGGCGGAACTGGTCCGGGCCAAGTACATCTCCCGGGCCACGACGGTCAGCGGCCGGGAGCGGGCGGAAGATCTGGCGGAGGCACTGCACCACGCGGCAACCTTTCGGGGTGGCCCCGAGGCCGTCAATACCGAGCTTCCCCAGACGATGGGACTGACCGTGGCGGATGTGCGCCGGGTCGCACGCACCTGGATTGTGCCCGCCCGTGCCCTCACCCTCGTCGTGACGCCGGGGGACGGCCGATGATCGCGTTCCGCTGCTTCCCCTGGTTGCCGCTCGCAATTCTCTGCGGCGCAACCGCAGGCCTCGCCGCCCAGCAGGCACCCGTCGAGCCACCCGCGCCAGTCGCCATTCGGCCTGGCTCGCTCCCGCCGGTGCAGGAGGCGGTGCTGGCCAACGGAGTGAAGCTGGTGGTTCTGACCCTGCCCCGTCAGCCAGTGCTGTCCGTCGCGCTGTCGCTGCCAGCCGGCAGTGCCTTCGACCCGGAAAGCCGCGAGGGTACCGCCGATCTCCTGGCCGGCCTGCTCACTCGCAGCGCGGGGACGCGGTCGGCGACGGAAGTCGCCACCGCCATCGAGCGGGTGGGTGGTTCCTTCTCGGCGGTGGCCGGCCCCGACGCGATCACCCTGCAGCTCGACCTGGTGTCCGACGAGGCGGCGCTCGCATTCGGCCTGCTGGCTGACG
>JANOFA010000659.1:0-8029 GCA_031413355.1 Gemmatimonadota bacterium
GCGATGACACGTGCCGACGGGCTGACCCGCTCACGCACCACCGCCCGGATGCGCTCGGGTCCCACCAGCACCATCGCACCAAAGCCCAGTACGAACGTCATCAGGTAGAACGCCCCGATGAGGCCGGTGGCGTAGAACACCGATCGGCGGGCGGCACCAGAATCCGGTACGGTGTAGAACCGCATCAGAATGTGGGGCAACCCGGCGGTGCCGAACATCAGCGCGAGGCCGAGTGAGACGGTATCCAGTGGATTGGAGACCAGCTTGCCCGGGGCCAGCACCGCCGCGCCATGGGATTCGGCCGCGGCGGCGAACAACGCGTGGCCGAGCGACGTGAACCGGGCGAGAACCAGGAACGCCAGCAGGGCCGCGCCACTCAGCAGCAGTCCCGCTTTCACGATCTGCACCCAGGTCGTCGCCAGCATGCCACCGAAGAGCACGTAGGCGATCATCGCCGCGCCCACGATCATCACCGCGCTTTCATAGCTCAGCCCGAACAACAGCCGGATCAGGCCACCCGCCCCAACCATCTGGGCGATCAGGTACAGCGTGACCGTCGCGAGTGTGCCTACCGCCGCGGCAATCCGGATCGGAGCCTGCCGAAGCCGCACGGCCACCGCGTCAGCAAAGGTGTAGCGACCCAGATTTCTCAGCGGCTCGGCAATAAGGAACAGCACGACTGGCCAGCCGACCAGCCAGCCCGTCGAGTAGATCAGCCCGTCGAATCCCGACAGCGACACCAGTCCGGCAATGCCGAGAAAGGAGGCCGCGCTCATATAGTCCCCTGCCAGGGCGAAGCCGTTCTGTACCGCGGTGATGGAGCGCCCCGCAGCGTAGAACTGATCCGTTGTCTTGGTACGACGAGCGGCCCACCAGGTAATACCGAGCGTCGAGCTGAGGAAGAGGAAAAAGCACGCCATGGCGACGAGGCTTGGCGTCCCAAGCGTGCTGATCGAGGGATTCTGGGTCATGGCGCGGGCCGAGCCCGGTTCGAGAGGGACGGCCGTCGGCCCGCTGGGCAGCTGGAGGACGCTCGATTGCGGACTGGAAGAATGCACCCGGTGACCACCCGACAGGACGAACTCGCCGGAAATCTGCGAGTGGGCTGGTCAGGTGTCACCAGGTTGGGCGCTGGCCTCGTTAGGGATCGCGACGGAGCCGAGCCATCGCCGGGTCGTGAACTGCGTTCGCCCAGCGGACGTAGATCCAGGTGAGTACCCAGCAGGACACGATCACCGCGGCACCGAGCACGATGCCAACGCTGATGCCGGGAGTGATCACCTGCCCCACCAGCGGCTTGTTCCAGGCGATCAGGCCGATGAAACCGAAATAGATCAGCACCATGCCCAGTGTGAGTACCAGGGCGACGCGCCGGCGGCGCCGGGCCAGCTCTGCCAGCGCGGGGTTTTCCGCTGCGCTGATCACTTGGCGCCGAGCAGGTTCTTCTTGAAGCCCTCCCCCGGGCCGGGCTTGGGACCGATCCAGCAGCGCAGCAGCGCGTCGGCGAAGTCCTTGCCCTGGATGGTGCCCTTGTCGGTGCCGGCGATATCGATCGTCGTGCCCGTGCCTGGCACGTACGTGAGCGTCATCCGCTCACCGTTCTTGATATCCTGCATCATCCCGCAGAGCTCGGTGAACTGCTGCTGCAGCTCCGCCGATGCGGCGGACGTGTTGTCCTTCAGCCCGTCGCTCCATGCCCCGCACATCTTGTCCTTGGTCCCGTGGCCCGAGATGAAATGCATGAGCATCTGCCGCGGTGCATCGGCGGCGAGGATCTCGTCGGCACTGCCCGACGGCGTCGCGAGGTACAGCCCCGCCACGTAGACCTTCACGACGAACTTCTTGCGGAGCGCGGCGCCGTTGAGGCTCAGCGTCTGTCCGCTGACCTCGATGGTGGCCGGCAGGGCGACTCCGTTCAGGGTGCGGGCCGAATCGGCCAGCGGAGCCGCGGCCATGAGGGCGGAAAGCAGGAGCAGCATGGAATTGCCTCGGATGGGGTGAACGTCAAGTTGTCGTCCAGTGACGACCTGCGCAACTGGTCTTGCTAGGGCCCGATCAATTCCACCGCGCCTGGCAGCAGGACCATGCTGGCTCCGGTCGGGATCTGGACCAGCAGGTCGCGTCCCGTCGGCGTGAGCGCCGGGTATTGCCGCCCCACCTCGGCGAGCATGCTCGCCAGGAACGCCTCCGGCACCGGGATGCCCTGGACGGTCGCACCGCGCAGGCGGAATCGGGCCGCTTCACGGCCGGCGGACAGCAATTCAATCTGCGCTTCAAGTTTCGTGTCGGGTGGCAGGACCATGACCAGCCCCGCGAGGGCCCGGCGTGCCTCGGGCGGCAGGTCGGCGATCCGGCCGGCGATCCGCAACAGCGTCGTGTCCACCACCACCTGATACCCGAAATCCGGCGGGAGCGCACGTGCGCCGAGCCGGGCCATCAGGTAGGCGGCAAAGTCACCTCCATCGACGGTAGCCCGCGGCAGTTGGCGGTCGACAAACACCGAATCCACCAGCGCCGAGGCGCGGAGTATCCCCGCCGGGGTGATTGCCCGGGGGCCGGGGTCGGATTGCGCCGACAGTCCTGTCGGCCGACCGATCGGGGCGATCAGGCACAGCAGCAGCAGGCCGCGGACTTTCGCCCGGCGCCCACGGCCCCATATTGCGCTCGGTCCCCCCGCTGAGGTTGTGCCCCCCCGTTCCGCCGGAGTCGCCATGGAGTTGTCGATCATCGGACTCAATTTTCTGTATGCTCTCATGGGTGTGGTGCTCATGTATGTGACCTACCGGGTCATCGACCGGTTGACCCCCGAGGTCAATTTCGCCGAAGAGCTCCGCCGGGGGAATGTCGCGGTGGGCATTTTCATCGCGGCGATCTTTCTCTCGATCGCCATCATCATCGCCGGGGCGCTGAATTGATGGCGAGGGAGCGAAGTACCCCTGCTATCACCCCGAGCCAGGCGAGGGGGCTCTCAGGACCATTGTCCGCCCACCGCGCCGCGTCGCGGCTGGTCCGCTATCTCCTCGTCGGGCTGCTGGTCCTCGCCCCGCCGCTTGTCGCCCAGGCAACCACCAGTCGCTACGACGACACATTTCAAAAATACAGCAAGCGGTACTTCGGGGTGGGTTACGACTGGCGCCTGTTCAAGGCCCAGGCGATGACCGAAAGCAACCTCAATCCCGCCGCGAAGAGCTGGGTCGGTGCACGCGGCATCATGCAGCTGATGCCCGCGACCTTCCAGGAGATTCAGACCAGGAATTCCGGTTTCCACTCCATTGATGATCTGGAGTGGAATATCGCCGCAGGGATCTATTACGACCGGAAGCTCTGGCGGCTCTGGCGGGATTCGGTCGATCAGACCGACCACGTGCGCTTCATGTTCGCGAGTTACAACGCAGGCAGGGTTCCGCTGCTGCGGGCGCAGAGCCTCGCCCGGTTACGGGCACTGGATCCGCGCCTCTGGGGCAGCGTCGCTGTGGTCGCACCGGAAGTGCCCCGATGGCGTCATATGGAAACGTTGAACTATGTCCAGCGGATCGGGGCGAATCTCCAGCGGATGGATCTGCGCGGCCGGGTCCGGCGGGGCCTGCCCGCGGATTCGGTCATAACAGCCCCGTGAGCGGGGTCGCGTAGCTGGCGCTGCGTATCTCCGGTTCACCGTACCGGCCCTCATGGGCGTGCTGTCGGGACCACTCCTCCCGCAGACAGAACGAATCGAGCCCGTGCGGACGGTCGACCGAGAGCACGCCGTCCAGGTGATCGATTTCATGCTGCAGCAGTTCCGCCCGGTCGCCCTCCAGTTCAACTGTGTGTGACTCGCCCTTCTGATCTTCGTAGCGCACCTGGATGCGGTACGCCCGGGAGACCCGCACCAGCAGGGTGGGTGACGAGAAACAATCATCCCAGACGGTGAAGTCTTCGTTTCCGACATCCACGATTTCCGGATTGATCAGCGCCCACGGCTTGTCCATCTCCACATAGACGATCCGCACCGGCGCCCCGATCTGGGGAGCAGCGATCCCGCGCCCGAAGCCGAAGCGTGACTGGAAATCCCGCAGGGTTTCCCGCAGGTCATCGATGATCACCCGGACAGCGGTGGACCCGGGTTTCAGGATCGGCTCGCACTGGGCCCGCAGGATCGGGTCGCCCAGCATGCGGATCCGATGAATCGTCATGGCGGCTCCTCATTATTTGGAGTTCTCCGCCACAATCTTGCGCCTGAGGGTCGGCTCCACAATAGCTCATCCTGGAAGCACTATTTTCCGGCTTCCGATCAGCTCCTGGCGACGCTTTACGTAGTTGCAGTGACAACTATGTTTGGAAAGATCTATTCAGATGCTCTGGCAACGCTAGGACGACCGCGGATACCAGCGTCGCAATGGATTCATGAACATCGAGTTATGGATTAGTACCAATAGGTTGGTGTTAAGTTGACAAATCCCGACTGCTCCGATAGGATCTGACCTGATGAGTGCCCCCGTTTCTGAGCCCGTCGCGGAACAATTGCTCCCTGCTGCCTATAAAGGCACACGGGGCGCCGTGCTTGTCGCGCTCAAGCGGGCTGGCGCTCTGAGCAGTCGTGGGCTCGGCGAGCAGCTTGGACTCTCCGCCAACGCGGTGCGGCACCACCTGCGTGAGCTCGAATCCGAGGGATTGATCGGGTATCGGACGGAGCGCCGCGGTGTTGGGGCGCCAACCTTCGCCTGGCATCTCGAACCCTCGGGCGAGGCGCTGTTCCCCCAGCGCTACAAGGAAGTGCTGACCGAAGTGCTCGACTGCGTCGCGGCACAGGCGGGGCGCCAGGCGGTGGTTGATGCGATCGAGACCCGGTTTGTCGACCTGGCGCGCAGTCTGCGCTCCGAGCTGGCGAACGCCTCGCCATTGCGCCGTCGCGAGGTCGTCCTCCGGGCGCTGGCCGAGGGCGGATTCATGGCCGAATGGCATCCCGAACTCCGGGGATTCCGTCTGACCGAGCATCACTGTGCCATCCGCGCGGTTGCTGAGCGCTTCCCCGAGATCTGCGCGGCGGAAGCACGCTTTCTCCAGGAAGTGCTGGGGGCTGCGGTAGAACGGGAAACCCACATGCTGGATGGGTGCACCGCCTGCGAATACAAAGTGCATTTTCACGACGGCGACGAATCGGGCGAGCCGCCCGCGCGGGACGAATCGGTCCCTGAGGAGAACCAATGACGACCCCAGTCGAATCCCTGGTCAACCGGGAATACCAATACGGCTTCGTGACGGACATCGAATCCGATGTTATTCCTCGCGGCCTGAGCGAGGACGTGGTCCGGCTGATTTCCGCCAAGAAGCAGGAACCGGCGTGGATGCTGGAGTGGCGCCTCAAGGCGTATCGTCGCTGGCTCGAAATGAAGGAGCCGCACCATTGGGCCAACCTCACCTACGCGCCGATCGACTATCAGGACATGAGCTACTATGCCTCACCCAAAACGATAAAGCCGCTGGGGAGTCTGGCGGATGTGGATCCCGAGCTCCTGCGCACCTACGAAAAGCTCGGCATTCCGCTGAACGAGCAGAAGATGCTCTCGGGTGTCGCGGTCGACGCCATCTTTGACAGCGTCTCCGTCGCCACCACGTTCAAGGCGACGCTGGCCAAGTCCGGTGTGATCTTCTGCTCGATGAGCGAGGCGGTGCGCGAGCATCCGGAGCTGGTCCAGCGCTATCTCGGTTCGGTCGTGCCCTACAACGATAATTTCTTCGCCGCGCTCAACTCGGCGGTGTTCAGCGATGGGTCGTTCGTGTACATCCCCAAGGGGGTGCGCTGCCCCATGGAGCTGTCGACCTATTTCCGCATCAACACCGCGGACGTCGGTCAGTTCGAGCGGACGCTGATCGTGGCCGAAGAAGGCGCCACGGTGAGCTATCTCGAGGGGTGCACCGCGCCCAAGCGCGACACCAACCAGCTGCATGCGGCGGTCGTGGAGCTGGTGGCGCTGAGCGACGCGAGCATCAAGTACTCCACGGTGCAGAACTGGTATGCCGGAGATGCGGAGGGGAAGGGCGGCATCTACAACTTCGTCACCAAGCGCGGCAAGTGCGCCGGCGCCCGGGCGCGGATCTCGTGGACCCAGGTGGAGACCGGGTCGGCGATCACCTGGAAATATCCCAGCGTGATCCTGCAGGGCGACGACTCGGTGGGCGAGTTCTACTCCGTCGCGGTGGTCAACGGCAAGCAGGTGGCCGACACCGGCACCAAGATGATTCATGTCGGCCGCAATACCCGGAGCACGATCGTCTCGAAGGGAATTTCGGCGGGTCGGGGGAACAACAGCTATCGCGGTCTGGTCAAGATGCTGCCCAAGGCAGCCGGGGCACGCAACTACACCCAGTGCGACTCGATGCTGATCGGCAACAAGTGCGGGGCGCACACCTTTCCGTATATCGACATCCAGAATCCGACGGCGTCGGTGGAGCACGAAGCCTCCACCTCGAAGATCGGCGAAGACCAGATCTTCTACCTCAAGCAGCGCGGTCTCAATACGGAGAACGCCATCAGCATGGTCGTGAACGGTTTCTGCAAGGAAGTCTTCAAGGAACTGCCGATGGAGTTCGCCGTCGAAGCGCAGAAGCTGCTCGGCGTGAGCCTCGAGGGCAGCGTCGGGTAGGGCAGGGCAGCACCGTAAGGGCAACCACCGTGGCTGCCCGTTCCTAGAGGAGAATCGCACGTGCTCGAGATCAAGGACCTCCACGCCAAGGCGGGAGAAAAGCAGATCCTCAACGGCATCACGCTCAGCGTGAAGGCCGGTGAAGTGCACGCCATCATGGGTCCGAACGGCTCCGGCAAGAGCACCCTGGCGCAGGTTCTCGCGGGTCACCCGGCCTATACGGTGACCGGCGGATCGGCCACCTATCAGGGTGAGGACCTGCTGGATATGGAACCGGAGGAGCGCGCCCGTGCGGGCGTCTTCCTCGCCTTCCAGTATCCGGTCGAGATACCGGGGGTCTCGAACGCCTACTTCCTCCGCGCCGCGTACAACGAAATCCGGAAGGCCCGGGGCGAAGAGGAGATCGACCCCATCGACTTCCTCGACCTGGTGGAGGAGAAACTGAAGCTGGTGGAGTGGGGTCCGGAGATTCTGTCCCGCGCCGTCAACTTCGGCTTTTCCGGTGGCGAGAAGAAGCGCAACGAAATCCTGCAGATGGCCGTGCTCGCCCCGCGACTCGCCATTCTGGACGAAACCGACTCCGGTCTTGATATCGACGCGCTGCGCATCGTGGCGGGCGGGGTCAACAAACTCCGCCGCCCGGACAGCGCCACGATCGTGGTGACCCACTACCAGCGCCTGCTCAACTACATCGTGCCCGATGTGGTGCACGTCATTGCGGGCGGCCGGATTGTCAGGTCCGGCGGGAAGGAACTCGCCCTCGAACTCGAGGCCAAGGGCTACGAGTGGCTGACCGAGGCGGCGGTGAGCGTGTGAGCACGGGGTATACGCAGGATCATGAGAAGCTGCAGCAGAACGGCGGCAGCAAGGCTCCCTGGCTGCTGGGCCTCCGCGCTGCCGCGCTCGAGCGCTTCCGCACGACGGGCTTTCCGACCGCGCAGGAAGAGGACTGGCGGTTCACCAACCTCCAGCCGATCACGAGTCGGGAATTCCCGCTCGCCAGCGGAGACTCGGCTGACCTCGCTACCGGTGCGCTGGAGCCGTTCCTGTATGACATCCCCGGCGCCAGCACGCTGGTGTTCCTCAACGGGCGGTTCCTGCCAGCTCACTCCACACTGGCCCCGCTTCCCGCCGGTGTGACGGTCCGCCATCTCGCCGGTGCGCTCACCACCGAATCGGCCCGGCTGGACGGGCAGCTTGCTCACTATGCCCGGGTCGAGCAGAGTGGCTTCACTGCACTCAATACGGCGCTGGCCGGTGACGGGCTCTACCTGCACGTCGCCCCCGGCGTTGAGCTTTCGGCACCGATTCACGTCGTGTTCGCTACCGACAGCCGGGGGCGTGGCACTGCGACCTATCCCCGCAACTTCATTCGCCTCGGACGCGGCAGCCGGGCGGCGGTCATC
>JANOFA010000660.1:0-1569 GCA_031413355.1 Gemmatimonadota bacterium
GAGGAGTGGAGTCACGCCTCCGAGGGAGTAGGTGCCGTTGCCAACTCTGCACTTCAGGAGCTTCGCCAGCGACTGACTTCACCAGTTGTTCGGTAATCTGGCGCCACCTAACCGGCGCATGGAGCTGCCAACGCGCGGTCAGGCCGGTAACTTGATGCAAGGGGATGCACGAGCCGCGCGTTGCAGCTCATGCGCAAGTCGTTAGCCGGCACAGCCTACTTGCTTCCTTTTCTCCCGGATCGACCGATGCGTTGGCCCCTGCGCTGCATAGTGCTAATCCTACTCGTCGCACCTTCTGCCGCGCCCGCGCAAGCACCGACTGGGTGGCGCCTGCGACCGACGTCTGATGGCCCTTACACGGCCGTTCTGGACACGCTCCACGTTCACAGCGGTCGGAGCAGTTTGCGGCTTTCTGCCGCCGATTCCCTGAAGCCCGATGCGGGATGGGTGCAGCAGGTGCTTGCGGTGGGCACCATGCGTGGTCAACGAGTGATGTTGAGCGGGTACGTCCGCTCCCTAGGCGCCGCCGCCGCGAGCCTGTGGCTCCGCGTGGAGGGCACCCGCGATGGCAGCGCCACGCTAATGGGGTTCGACGACATGCCCGATCGCATGGTGACCGGGACCACAGCGTGGACCCCACTATACACAGTATTGGACATCCCACAGGATGCAGAGTACATCACCTATGGGGCCCTCATGGTTGGGTCTGGTGCAGTGTGGGCGGACGACCTGCAATTGGACATCGTCCCTGAAGAGGTTCATGACACGAATGTCCTCGCGGGTCCCGTAACCCACACTGCGACTTGGCTGACGGAGACCGCAGAGGAACGGCAAGTGATCATTCCGGCGGGTCCTGGTCGCAATATGGACTTCGAGAAGTGATACGTCGCTACTGTGCCGTCTAACTAGCGCATGCACCAGACGTGGCGCGGCCGTGGTCTTGCTGTGCGGACAGATCTAGCCCACTTTGGCGGAAGGTTCCCCGTTCCGCACCGCGCCACGCAGGTGATGCGCGGGTGTTAGTAAGCGGAAACCCGCGTCGTTATTGAAACCGCTTCATGATGGTGAACAGCCTTTCGGGCTGGCGGCAATGTAGGCGCGGGGCGCCCCCAGAGTCGCCAGCCGCAGGCGAGATGGCGGCTGGCGCGACGCGGTGAGGGGATCATGGGGCGCTGCCGCGCGCGGAATGCCGTGTTTGCCGCAGGCGCGTGACGGTGCGTCCGCTTTCTAACATTGGCATGAAGCTGACGGGCGGGCGCCGTCGCCGCCGGTCGCATAGCGTTACAGTTCGTACCACTGCACGGCGGCGCCTGGGACAGCGTCACTCACAGAAGTGCGCCCGCCCGCAGCTTATGCCAGTCCGTTAGTAAGCGGAAACCAGCGTCGGTATTTGAACCGCCCACTGATGGTCAACAGCATTGCGGGCCAGCCGCGGTGTAGGCGCGGGGCGCCCCAGAGTCGCCAGCCGCAGGCGAGATGGCGGCTGGCGCGAAGCGGTGAGGGGATCGTGGGGCGCCGCCGCGCGCGCAGTCCGCGCTTTGTGCCGTCGCGCTCCAGTGTGTCCGCTTT
>JANOFA010000661.1:0-1136 GCA_031413355.1 Gemmatimonadota bacterium
GGGTCGAGCCCGTCGGTCGGCTCGTCCAGTACCAGCAGGGAGGGCGACTGGGCCAGCACCAGGAGGAGCATCAGCTTGCCGAGTTCTCCCTTGGACAGCCGCCCGATCACGCGAGATCCATCCAGACCAAGGCGCTCGGTCAGGTCCTCGGCGAACCGTCCGTTCCACGATGGATAGAACGCCGCGTGATAGGCCTGCGCCTCCTGCACGGTGAGCGTCGGATAGAGATGGGGCCGCTCCGGGACATAGCCGGTGCGCGCGAGGATCTGGGGCAGGCAACTCGGTACCGGCTGCCCCAGCAGCGCGATGCTGCCACTGCGGGGACGGAGCAACCCCAGCAACAGGCGGATCGTTGTCGTCTTCCCCGAACCGTTGGGGCCGAGGAAGCCGTAGACCGCGCCGGTCGGGACATGCAGCGAGACATCCTGCAGGCGAAAGCTCGTGCCGGCCTGATAGGTCAGGTCGCGGGTTTCTATTGCGAGAGTCATCTCAGCGCTCCCCATCCAGTTCCGCGGCCAGTGCATCCCGGATCTCGGCGCCGCACAGGCCCAGCTTGCTGGCGTCCGCCAGCAGGCGCCGCACCATGCGGCGCGCCTCCGCTTCCCGCTCCCGGCCGCGGCGCGGCGGCGTGACTTCCCGCACATAGGTGCCTGCCCCCTGGCGCATCTCCACAAAGCCCTCCCCTTCCAGGTCACGGTACGCCTGCGCCACGGTCGCAGGGTTGATGCGGAGCTGGCTGGCGAGCTGCCGCACCGAGGGCAGCCCGGCGCCCGACTGCAGCTCGCCCGAGGCGATCGCCACCTTGAGCCGGCTGGCGATCTGGGCATAGAGCGGCACCGCACTGCGTGGATCGATCTGCTCGAACATCTCAGTCCCCAGCCGTCGTGACAGACAGCATTTGATGAGTGTATTAGTGTTGCGATACAGTAGGACACAGCGAAGCGATTGTCAAGAGCGGCGGCTGGCCGTCAGCCGTCAACTACCCCCGCCCCCAACCGCCTCCATTCTCCTCGCTTCACCGTACATTCCCAGACCGTCACCGACGGCTTCCGCATCCGAGAAGCGCCAGGTCTCCATCTTGTTAACCGCGAGGCCGCCGATGACGACGGTCCCTTTCTCTCCAAAAAGCGAAAGCG
>JANOFA010000662.1:0-2941 GCA_031413355.1 Gemmatimonadota bacterium
ACGCACCGTCACCTGCCTGCGGAGAACACCGCACTCCGCGCACGGCAGCGCCCCACGATCCCCTCAACCGCTTCGCGCCGGCCGCCATCTCGCCTGCGGCCGGCGACTCTGGGGGCGCCCCGTGCCTACACCGATGCCAGCCCGCCAGGTTGTTCAATATCAGTGGGCGGTTCAAACACCGACACCGATTTCCGCTTGCTAACGCCCGCGCATCACCTGCGTGGCGCGGTGCGGAACAAGAAACCGTCCGACGAGCTGGACCAAGCCCATCCGGCAAACCGGGATATGGCCGCGCCACGTCTGGTGCATGCGCTTGTTAGGCTGCTCCACGGGTCTTGTTACGCCTGGCGTGGGCACGGCGCGCGAGGCCCGTCTTGCGTGACCGGCGCACGGAGCTGGCCAGATGAGCGAGAGGACCGCGACCAGTGAAAGCACAAGAAAGGGCCTGGATTCCCGTCAGCGACAAGCCCGAGCCCAGGAGAATCCACGGTGAGGGAGCGGCGAACAGCGCGACACCGACCCCCAAGCAGGCCGAACCAAGGAGGCCTTGCGCGACGCGCTCAATCGGACTGCGGTAATCGCCATAGTCGGTCGGGCGGTACTTGCGGGGCGGGGGTGGTGGTGTCGCCACACCTACCGCGGTGGGCGGGCGACGGTTCGGGGGAACCAACTCTCCCCGGGGTTCAGGCGTAGGTTCGAATGGGCGACCCATGGGACCAAGATAGGGCGGTGGCACCGGGAGGCAAGCGGGTCACGGGCGGGGCGGGGCAAGCGTCGCTCCAGCACGCAACGGGTGCGGTGACTACGCGGGATGGCGAGTGCATACGTGAGTTGATGGGCACGACAGAACCCAGACGGCCGGCAGAAGCCGGTAGGCGATACGAAAGCAGCCTAACGCCCGCGCATCACCTGCGTGGCGCGACTTGAAACAGTGAACTGTCCGTCAAGCTGGTGCAACTGCCCGGTCCAAGCCAACCTGTGGCCGCGCCACGGCTGGTGCATGCGCTTGTTAGGCCGCAGCCAGGTACAGTTTAAATACATAGGTAACAGAACAATCCAAGGACATGGGTGACACTATCACCACCTTTGGGATTCCTCAAGGTGGGTCCCCTGCCGTGGCAGGAGGAGTCACAGACGGAGCTGCGCTGCCAGTGTGTTCACAATGTGCAGAGCGGGGCCACGCCCAGCGCCGAGAGCTGCCGGGCTCACGGGATCAGCCGGAAAACATGCTAGAGGTGCGTCACTCGCTACGAGGCGGGCGGGCTGCCGGCGCTGGGTGATCGGTCCCGCCGGCCGGACCAATCCCACCACGCGGCCACTGGGCTCGTCGGCAGCATGAACGGGCGAAGGGACTGCTGGGACAACGCAGTGGTCGAGAGCTTCCTTGCGATCGTCAAGCAGGAGCTGCTGGCGCGCCCTCGCTGGCCCACCCGGGAGGGGCAGGCGCCGCCATAGAGAGTACATCGAGAGCTGGCACAAACTCCACCGGCAGCAGTCGACCCCGGGGAATCTCAGCCCGGCCGCCTACGAGGCGCGGCTCCACTCAGTCGCAAAATCGGGTGTCTACGGAATCGAGGCAACTCCAGTCGGGCGCGGATGGCCGCCGCGAGTAGCGCTATTTCCAACGCCCTGCGTCTACCTGAATATAAAATCCGCCTTGTACTGCGTGCCGTCAGTGAGTTGGAGGATCAACCGGCGGCACGTCCCCGGCCAAGTCTTGGTCGTCTTCCACACGTAGTTGTACTGGCCGCTGACCGGGTCGTAGCTCAGGCTGCTGCTGCCGGCCGAAACCGTTACCTCAATGAGGTCCAGGGGCGCACCCGCGCTGCACGTGATCAACTGCGACGCCGGATAGCCCGCGGCAAAGATGTTCAGGCCCTGGTTTCCAGCCAGGCTGAACTTGACGGGGATGGCGCTGCCCGCCTTGGCCTGGTTCAGGGTCGGCAGGTTGTCCACCGGCTGAAAGAAGCCGGTGAAGGCGTAGTTCACGTTGTAGCTCACCGTCGCGCTGTTGGTGTTCCCGGCGTTGTCGGTGGCGGTGCAGGTGACCGTCTTGGCGCCTGGTGAACTGGTCACAAGTGCGCCGCAGGACTCGGAGGCCAGGCCCGAGAGCGCATCCGCAGCCCCCGAGCTGACGGAGGCCGTGCCGTTGAGCAGCACGGGATTGGGGGTGACGACCGGGTTCAGAGTCGGGGCGGTCTTGTCGATTTTCACCGTAACAACGTTACTGGTGGCACTCGTGTTGCCCGCCGCATCGATCACTGTCTGGGCCGTGGACCCAACGGCGGCACCCTCCGCGCTCAATGGCTGGTCCGCCGGGCATGCACCTGAAATGCCGGACCCGCCGGCGTCGGTGCAGGTGAAGTGGACCGTCACATTGCCGTTGTACCAGCCCGCCCCGTTGGGCGACGTGGTCGCCGCCGCACTGATCGCGGGATTCGTCTGATCGACGTTGACGTCGTACGAGGCGCTTCCAATGTTGCCTGCCAGGTCCTGGCACATCCCGGTGAGGGATATGGGATTCCCCTCACCGGTGGACGAGGTGCTCGCGGTACAGTTGGCGTTGTCGATTCCCCCTCCCGGGTTATCGGTCCAGTTCCAGGTGATGCTGACGTCGGTGTTGTTCCAGCCGGCGACATTGGCGGCGGGCAACCGCGTCGGGGCCGCTGTGGGGGGGAAGTCGGGCGCGGTCGCTCTTTGGTATAATAGGCACCCATCTGCTTTTGATTGATATACTTCTCAAAAATATAGCCTAGCACATCGGGGTTAATCTCGTTGCCCACCCGTAAAGGGCGGTCGTCGAGGTACCAATCATAGTTCTGGAAAAACTTGAAGAGCCGGTCAAATGCCTCATCCGCAATTTCGATCTGATCACCGTACTGCTCTTCAATGGCATGGGGCAAGAAGAGACCCCCATTTAGATAGGGAATTTGTCCCAATA
>JANOFA010000663.1:0-1906 GCA_031413355.1 Gemmatimonadota bacterium
CCGATGAAGATTCCCCAGCTCCTGCTTCGCCAGCTGTACACCTTTGGCTCGCTCGTCAACGAACCCGAGGGTTGCCGCCTGAGCCTGAAGAACCGGCTGAGCGATGTCACGCTCATTCGCATCTCCCGCCTCCGCTTCAACGACCTCGAGGTGCTCGCGAAGGACCTGCAGGTGGATTTCGGCGACGGTCGCTGGCGGGCGGCCACCGAGGTTACCGCCGAGCGACCCGAGGAATTTCCGCTCCGCCGCGTGGCGCATCTCCGCGCGCCGGGGCGCACCCTGCCGGACGGCACCGTCGACATCGAGATCGGCATCGAGGTCAAGGGCATGGGTGCGATCGTGGTCAAGGTGAAAGACCACGTCACGGCACCGCTCGCCCGCCCGAAGTCCGTGCCGTATTCTAAGGAGGACAACTACTCCCCGGCGATCATCCGCGAGCGCCAGCGGTGGGTGGAGGAGTTCAGCGGAACCACGCTGGAACACGTGAACAAGCCGTCGTTCGATCCGGCCATCACCAAGGGGAATATCGAGAACTTCACCGGCGTCGCCCAGATCCCGCTCGGCTTCGCCGGTCCGCTCAAGATCAACGGCGAGCAGGCGCAGGGCGAGTTCGTCATTCCGCTGGCCACCACCGAGGGAACGCTGGTCGCGAGCTACAACCGCGGCATGAAGGTGCTCAATCTGTGCGGCGGCGCGATCTGCACGGTCCAGGCCGACCACATGCAGCGGGCACCGGTCTTCGTGTTTGAGACCGCGCGCGAGGCGCGCGCCTTTCGTGACTGGGTGGACGCCAATATGGACGACATCCGGCGCGAGGCGGAATCCACTACCCGGGTCGGCAAGTTGCAGTACATCGACACCTACCTGGCGAGCAAGTTCGCCTACCTGCGCTTCAACTATTTCACCGGAGATGCGGCGGGCCAGAACATGGTGGGACGCGCCACCTACGCCGCCTGCGGCTGGATCCTGGAGCACAACAAGACCATCCGGCGGTTCTACCTCGAATCCAACCTGGCCACCGACAAGAAGGCGTCGCAGGTCAACCTCATGCGGACCCGCGGCAAGCGGGTGACGGCGGAATGCGTCATCAAGCGCGACATCCTGCTCGAGGTGATGCGGGTGGAGCCGGAAAGCCTCCATTACCACTGGGGGGTCGCCAACATCGGCTCGATCCTCTCGGGGGCGAACAACAACGGATTGCACTCGCCCAACGCCATCACGGCGATGTTCATGGCCACCGGCCAGGACGTCGCCAATGTGGCCGAAGGATCCGCCGGGATCGTGTACACCGAACTCACGCCGGAGAACGACCTTTACCTGTCGATCACCATCCCATCCCTGATCGTGGCCACGCACGGCGGCGGCACCGCCCTCCCGACGCAGCGGGAGTGTCTCGAGGTGCTGGGCTGCTTCGGCAAAGGGAAGGTGATCAAGTTCGCGGAAATCGTGGCGGGCGTCGTGCTGGCCGGCGAGATCTCGCTTGCCGCCGCCATCTCCTCGCTGGAGTGGGTGTCGTCGCACGAGGACTATGGCCGCAATCGCTGACACCACGAACGAGGACCTGCTTCGCGCCCGCGGCTTCGAGATCATGCGGACGACGAGGCCGCCGGGCCTGCTCACCCGCCTCGTCGCGACCTACCGCCACTTCCTCGGCCTGCTGTTCGGCGGGCTCGCGGCTTATGTCCGGCACGAACGGGCGGAGGGCACCGGCCGCGGCGCGAAGTTCCTGCTGCTCCGGCTGGTGGCCCTGCTCTCTGCCCCGTTCGTGGACCGCGAGCTGCGCGCCCAGCCCTTCGCCGTGCAGTTCCGGCGCCGACTGGAAGCCGAAGAGGACCGGTTCCTCGTGGTACGCGCGGGGGGTTCCGGTGCGCTCGGTGAAGATGGACTTCCACTCGTCCTTGCGCTG
>JANOFA010000664.1:0-6344 GCA_031413355.1 Gemmatimonadota bacterium
AACTCCTCGAACCAGTTGTCCACCACCACGATCTGTCCCGCGCCCGGCGCCCAACCGCCCAATCGCCCAATCGCCTAATCGCCCAATCGCCTAATCGCCCAACCGCCCAACCGCCCAATCGCCCAATCGCCCAATCGCCTAATCGCCCAACCGCCCAATCCCCCAATCCCCCAATCGCCCAATCGCCCACGCACCCCTACTACCGCCCCACCCCGGCTCTGATGATGATTCAGTCAGCCCATGACCTTTACCCGGAACTCCCGCGCCCAGGGCCTCGAAAGCCTGCTCGATGAAATGGTCGGCGCCAACGGCCTGGAGGGGGACCTCCCCCCGCTCGAGCCCGATGCCGGCTATCCGCTGCGGCCGTTCGCGGACCTGCTGCCGCAGGACGATCTCATTACCACCGAGCCGCGCAGCGACGAGGCACCGGTCGAACGGCTCTACCGCCGCGCGGTTGAGGCGGCGAGCCGCGGCCGGGTCAGCGAGGCGATTCACCGCTACCGTGAGTTGCTCGGTCTCGATACCGCACATCTCGCCGCCCGCAACAACCTCTCGCATCTGCTGGAGACCACCGGCGATCCCGCCGAAGCGCTGGAACAACTCAGCGCCGCGCTCCGGCTCACTCCCGATGACGTCAATCTGCTGGTGTCCCGCGGCGCGATCCACGGCCGTCTCAAGCAGCACACCGAGGCGGAAGCGGATCTGCGGCGTGCCCTCAAGCTGGACCCCGCCCATACCCAGGGTCACCTGACCCTCGGCATGGTGCTGTGGCGGAAGGGCGTGCCGGCCCAGGCGGCGCAGGCCCTGCGGCATGCCATTTCGCTGGAGCCGGACAACGCCACGGCGCACTATTACCTCGGTGAAGCGCTGAATCAGGCGAACGACCTCCCCGGAGCCCGCGCTGCCCTGCAGCGTGCCGCCGACCTGGGCCCCGACCACGGCCGCACCTTCCGCCTGCTGGGCCGCGTGCTGGACCGGATGGGGCAGCCCGATGAGGCGCAGGCGATGTATCGCCGCGCGCGAGAGGTGGGCGAGACGTGATTCGCGCGGTCCAGTACTCCGCCGCCGACCTCGCGGTTGATGCAATCGTGCGCGCCGCCGATGCCTCGCTCGCCCCGCTCGGCGCGGCGAGTGCCGCGCTGGATGACGCGGCCGGGCCCCGATTCCGCGACCAGCGCCAGGTCCAGGCGCCGCTCGACGCCGGCGCCGCCGTGATTACCGCTGCCGGTGACCTCGCCGCCGAATTCGTGCTGCATCTGGTGCTCGCCAGCGAGGAACGGCCGACCACCCCCGAGATCATTCGCCGCGCGCTGGTATCGGCCTGGCATCGTGCCGAGGGCTGGGAGCTCACCACGGTCGCTGCCCCGCTCGACGCAGTGGCAATCGCGGACCTGCCGCTCGAGGCCGCCGTTCGGCTGCTGATCGACACCTTCCAGGAGCGCCGGCCCGAGAGCCGCTTTCCCGCCGAACTGCAGATCATCGTGACCAGCCCGACGGAACAGGCGCTGGTGGACTCATTGCTCGGAAGCATCCGGTGACTCCGTCCACCCAGGCGACTTCCGGGATTCGCGGCGTCGCCAGCCGGCGCACGCTCGTGCTCCTGGTGCTTGGCGCCTGGATCCTCGCGCTCGGCTGGCTGGTGCAGCGCTCCGTCTTTGCGCCGAAGCGGGAGAGCACGCTGGCCCGCTGGCCGGTACCACCTGGCAGCAGCTTTCTCGCCATCCGCAACGCGGAGCGGCAGATCGGCCTGAGCTCGCTCACGGTGGACACGCTCGCCGAGGGGATGCGGGTCACCGACCTCACCACGATCGACCTGCCGCAGGTCACGCCGAAGGTCGCGCGCCGGACGTCGGCCCGGATCGAGGCCATCTACAGCCGCCGCTTCGAGCTGCGCGGGTGGCAGGCGGACCTGCTGAGTGAATCGGGCCGTACCCTCAGTCAAGGTGTGGTGGCGGGTGACACGCTCCTCACCATCGTCAACACCAGTCGCGGTCTCCCGCCGGAGACCCTCACCGTGGCGCTGCGGCGCCCTGTGGTGCTGGCGAGTGCCGCGCCACTGGTGCTCGCCTCCCGCGGACTGCCGCGGGTCGGCGACAAGGCCAACATCGAAGTCTACGATCCGCTCGATCACGAGATCCGGATCGAGTACCTCACCGTCACCCGCGAGTCGACCCTCACCGTCCCGGACAGCGCCCTGTACAACGAGGCGCTGCAGCGGTGGAGCGTGGCCCACCTCGATACCCTCCGTGCCTGGCGGGTCGATGCGATGGTCCATGGCCTCCCGGTCCGGCGCTGGATCGACGCGGCCGGCATGCCCGTCCTCGCCGAGATGCCACTGGGAACGACGATCGAGCGGTCCGCTTTCGAGCTCGCCAATACCAATTTCCGCGCCCTGCCGCTGCCCCGCTGGGACGACAAGCCCACCGCCCCCGATTTCTTCACTCACGCCGGCGCCGACCCGGCCGAAGTGCTGGGTACCCGTGTCGTCCTGCTGGCAGATGCCCGCGGCACGCCGTTGCCTCCGGAGATCCCCGGTCTGATCGGCGGCGGGCAGCAGCGGATGGGCGACACCCTGCGCTTTGGCCCGACGGCACCGGACCCGGACGATTCACTGCTGCTGGCGCTGCCGCCCCGCGTCGCCCTCACGCAACCGAGCGCAGAGCTGGCCGGTCTGGCGCGACAGATCAGTGGCAAGGAGTTCCGGCCGCTGTTCCAGGCTCGGCTGCTGCGGGCGTGGGTCCAGCGCACGATTACTCTTCGCGACGACGATGGAATTCCCAGTGCCCAGCGCGTCCTGCGAGCCCGACAGGGCAATGCCCAGGATCGTGCGGTGTTGCTCGCCGGCCTCCTCCAGGCCGCCGACCTGCCCGCCCGGCTCTGCTGGGGCCTCGTACGGGAGCGGGATCGGTGGCGGCTCCATTCCTGGGTGGAACTCTGGGCGGACGGCTGGACGACACTCGACCCGGCGCAGAAGGACGATGCCGTCCAGCCGGCCCGCATCCGCCTCGCCACCGGTGGCCGGGCCCGCTTCCTCGATCTCGCCCTGCTGGCGGGCCAGCTTCGACTCGACCTGATCCCCGGACCCTGATGATCCGCCTGACTGACCTCACCAAGCGCTACGGCAAGTTCACCGCGGTGGACTCGATCAACCTCGAGATCCGCCGCGGCGAGCTGTTCGGCTTCCTCGGCCCCAACGGCGCGGGCAAGACCACGACGCTGCGGATGATCGCCGGAATCCTGCAGCCGACCTCCGGCCAGGTGTGCATTGCCGATACCGATATCGCCGTCGACCCGATCCGGGCCAAGAGCCGGCTCGGTTTCATCCCCGACCGGCCCTATGTGTACGACAAGCTGACCGGCGCGGAATTTCTCCGCTTCGTCGCGGCGCTGTACGGCCAGGATGGCGAGCCGATCGAGCGGCGGATGGATGAACTGCTCGAGCTGTTCGAGCTCACGCCGTGGAAGAACGAACTGGTCGAGTCCTACAGCCACGGCATGCGGCAGAAGCTGATCATCTCGAGCGCGCTGCTGCACAAGCCCGAGGTGATCGTGGTCGACGAGCCGATGGTCGGCCTGGATCCGAAGGGCCAGAAGTTTCTCAAAGATCTCTTCCGGGCGTTTGTCGAGCGGGGCGGAACGGTGCTCATGAGCACGCACACCCTCGACACGGTGGAGGAGATGTGCGACCG
Source organism: Gemmatimonadota bacterium (assembly GCA_031413355.1). Taxonomy (GTDB): domain Bacteria; phylum Gemmatimonadota; class Gemmatimonadetes; order Gemmatimonadales; family GWC2-71-9; genus JADJOM01. Next base: position 3,690 of record JANOFA010000664.1, read on the forward strand.
GATCGGCATCATTCTCGGCGGGAAGATCCTGGCCTGCGGCACGGTGGCGGAGATCCGCACCCGGTTCCAGGGCGGCGACACCAAGCTCGAGGAGCTGTTCCTGCGCCTGACAGGCGGTGTCACGGAGCGGGAGATGGACGCAATTCTGGATTAGGCTATAGGCGGTAGGCGGTAGGCGGTAGGGAGTAGGATGCAGAGAATCGCACTGTCATCCTGAGCGAAGCGAAGGATCTCTTTGCCTCGGAGCCGGACTCCGGCATCTCCTTCGTCCTCAAGAGATCCTTCGTCGCTGCGCTCCTCAGGATGACAACATATTTTCGGCTGACGGCTAATGGCCGTTGGCAACGGCCTCTCACCCAGATCACGAGCCCCGTGTCCACCCTTCCCCAGCCCACCCTCCGCACCATCCTCGTCCCGAAGTGGCGCTCGGCGCTCAACCGCCTGCGCCAGGAGCGCTCGGGCGGGAGCGGCAAGTTCATGCTGCTCGCGCTGGTGGCGCTGGGATTCTGGGCCGCGGTGTTCGGGGTGTCCTTCCGGGTGCTGCGCTACATCCAGCAGACCAGCGAAGTCGGTGTCCCGCTCGCTGCCAAGCTGCTGTCCATCATCCTGCTCGCGTCTGCCTCCCTGCTGCTGCTGTCGAACCTGATCACGGCGTTGTCGAGTTTCTTCCTCGCCAAGGACCTCGACCTGCTGGTCTCTTCACCGGTGGACTGGCTCCGGCTCTATCTCGCCAAGCTGGGCGAGACGCTGCTCCACTCCTCGTGGATGGTCATCCTCATGGCGGTGCCGATCTTCACCGCCTACGGCATGGTCTTCCGCGGCGGGCCCCTCTTTCCGCTGATCGTCATCACCGCGCTGCTGCCCTACTTCCTCCTGCCCTGCGTCCTTGGCTCGGCGATCACGCTGATCCTGGTCAATGTCTTCCCCGCCCGCCGCACCCGCGACCTGCTGAGTCTCGTCGCCATCGGCGCCTTCGGCGGAATCGTCCTGCTGTTCCGCCTGATCCGGCCGGAGCAACTCGCCCGCCCCGAAGGCGTCCGCAACCTGCTCGACTATCTCGCCGTGCTCCGGACCCCCGCCAGCCCCTTCCTGCCCAGCGAGTGGGCCACCAGCATGATCATGAACTGGCTGCAGCAGGTGCCCGATCCGCTGCCGATCGTGCTGCTGTGGACCACCGCCCCGGCGTTCATCGTGCTCGGCGCGCTGCTCCACCAGAGGCTCTACTTCACCGGCTTCTCGATGGCCCAGGAGAGCAGCCAGCGCTTTGTGCGCGGCCTGGGCTGGTCCGGCATCATGGCCAGGCTCTTCCGCGGCATGCCACCGGCGCGGCGCGAATTCGTGCTCAAGGACCTGCGCATCTTCTTCCGCGATACCACCCAATGGAGCCAGCTCATCCTGCTCGCGGTGCTGCTCGTGGTCTACGTCTTCAACATCAAGTCGCTGCCGCTCTTTTCCGGTGAGAAAGTGCCGGTCTTCTTCCTCTCCCTTGTGGTCTTTCTCAATCTCGGACTCGCCGGCTTCGTGCTGGCCGCCATTGCGGCACGGTTCGTCTTCCCCGCCGTCTCGCTCGAGGGGAAGCAGATGTGGCTGTTGCGGTCCAGCCCACTTGACCTCCGCGCCCTGCTGTGGAGCAAGTACTGGACGGGCACCGTGCCGCTTCTCGTCGTCGCGATAGGCATCACGTTCAGCACCAATGTGCTGCTGCAGGCGACGCCGTTCATGATGGTCGTGAGCCTTGGCACCATGGTCCTGCTCACCTTCGCCATCAGTGCCATGGCCCTCGGGTTCGGCGCGGTGTTCCCGCGGTTCGACACCGAGAACGCGGCCCAGATCCCCACCAGCTTTGGCGGCATGGTCTTCATGATGTCGGCCATCGTCCTGCTCGGCGTGGTGCTGGTCCTTGAGGCGGGACCGGTGCTCGCCTATCTCCAGGGCGAGCTCGCCGGCACCGCTCCGGAGATGGGGCTGGGGCTGCTGCTCTCGCTCGGCGGCGTGGTCGTGCTTTGCCTGGCGGCGACGATCGTTCCGCTCAGGATCGGGCTGAGACGGATGGAGCAGATGGAGTTTTAGAGAGCCGTCAGCGATCAGCGATCAGTCGTCCGTCAATATCGACAAGCGTCAGATGACAAATTGATGGCTGACTGCTGACTGCTGACGGCTGACTGCTGACCGCTGATCGCCTATCCGATTCTCGCTCCCTCTGGCGTTCTGCGGTTCCCCGGTGTTCAATTAGGGGTCGCCAAATCCCGATTCTGGAGTCGTCGCCGCCCTGCATCGCTCAATCTCCCCCCGAGCATCACACGGCTGGCAGCGGGACCCAAGATTTCCTGAACCTGGACCCCTGGTCCTGAGGCCCCATTGCGTCGTCTCCGCATCGGCATTCTGGATCTCGTCACCAAGAGTCCCAACCCCTCCATGTACGGCCGCATCATGAACGCCAACCTGGCCAGTATCATGCCCCAGGTCATCGGCGTCTGGTGCGAACAGGCCGGCCATGAAGTCCACTTTGTCTGTTACACCGGGATGGAGAATCTCCTTTCCGAACTCCCCGCCGACCTCGATCTGCTGTTCATCGGTGCCTTTACCCAGTCGGCCCAGCTCTCCTACGCGCTCAGCAACCTGTTCCAGAAGCGCGGCGCCGTTACCGTGCTCGGC
>JANOFA010000665.1:0-1052 GCA_031413355.1 Gemmatimonadota bacterium
CGCCGCTGGTGGTGACGTTCACGACGCCGGGCGGCGGGGTGGGCGAGTTGCTCAAGGCGGCGACGGCGGCGGGGCTGACGCAGACGGCGCTGATCCAGCCGCAGACCTACTACACCCCATTCGACACCACCTCGGGCGGGGTGGCATTCCGCCCGCTCCTGTCGGGGACGACGACGGTGAGCGTGTCGGCGCCGGGGTACATCTCGCAGCCCAATGCGACGGCGACGGTGGTGGTGTCGCAGCCGGGGATCTCGGTGGGGGCGGTGACGGTGGGGAGCGATCTGCAGACCAATACCAGCTTCTCCCTGGGCGCCTCGAATCACGGCGGCGTGAGTGTCACGCTGACCAGCAGTGATGCGGGGATCCTGCTGGCGCCGAATGCGACGACGCCGGGCCAGAGCTCGATCACCATCCCGGTGGCCAACGGGGTCTCGGGCGTCGGGTTCTATGTCGAAGGCGCGGACACGATCACGGCGACGCACACGGCGACGGTGACGGTCAGCGCCCCGGGGTTCAGCACCGGGACGGCGACGCACACGGCCGTCCTGAGCGGGATCATCATCGCCGGGCTGCCGGGGACGACCACGTCGCTGTCGGCGTCGAGTGTGGTGTATGCCTATGTGGGGGTGCCGTCGGGCAACAGCGTGAGCGTGCAGAACCGGCGGGCGGGCGCCGCGCCGCTGGTGGTGACGTTCACGACGCCGGGCGGGGTGGGGGAGCTGCTCAAGGCGGCGACAGCGGCGGGGACGACGCAGACGGCGCTGATCCAGCCGCAGACCTACTACTCGCCGTTCGACACGACGTCGGGCGGGGTGGCATTCCATCCGCTCCTGTCGGGGACGACGACGGTGAGCGTGTCGGCGCCGGGGTACATCTCGCAGCCGAATGCGACGGCGACGGTGGCGGTGTCGCAGCCGGGGATCTCGGTGGGAGCGGTGACGGTGGGGAGCGACCTGCAGACCAATACCAGCTTCTCCCTGGGCGCCACGAATCACGGCGGCGTGAATGTCACGCTGACCAGTAGTGATGGGGGGATCCTGCTGGCGCCGAAT